>JACRAC010000018.1 GCA_016213555.1 Candidatus Aenigmatarchaeota archaeon
AAAACTTCAAGAAGTAATGCGTGATCTAGAAGAGCATCAAGAATTCTATACAGCGTTAAATGATTTCGCAGCATCTTTTAGATAAAATTAAGACAATCCAACAGGATATTCTTTATCAAATGTTTGAAGAAAGTTTTTATACAGTTTATATGTAAGATCATGAAATTTCTTTGGATACCATATAGTTAGATTTTTTGGATGACCTTTCTTACCCTTTGTTATTCCAAATGGATGGGTTTTTCTAGTTTTGATATAGCACATGCTAGGCTCTGTTTGATAGAGTTCTCTAACTAGTTTAGCAGGTCTGTTTCTCTCCCTTACATGGCTTCCTTTTGAAGCATAGCTTATCTCAAGTATTATCGGTATAATTCTTCCATCAAATTGAAACTCATACAATCCATCTATTTCTGAAAAACTATACCCATTAGATCCAAAATAAACAGAACCTGTATCAGTTGTAATATATGAAAAGGGCATTCCTTCTAATACAACATTTCCATTAGAAAATCTAGAAGCTTCTAAAAATCCACTCCTACAAAAACTTCTAACAACAGAATTCATATAGTATTCTAGAACAAATCCTTTGAAGTTTGACCAATCTCTTTTTGTAGGAAAATATGTGGGATGTTTCATCAAGTCTAAAGATCTTACAGAATATTCAAAATCTTCTAAAGATATTGGAACAGAATTAAAGTAATCTCCAAGTTCTCTATAAAAACCAAGAGTTGTTTGATTGAATTTTTCAGATTCTTCAAATTGCTTTATTCTTCTCTTGCCCATTTATCTAAAGATTCCACAAACTTTAAAAACAGTTTTTAATTTATCCATATATTACTTATCTAATGATTTCATACATACCTATCATAATTCTAGCAGCTGTATTTATTCTAATAGCTGTCAGAAGGGTAGGAAAATTCAGTCTTAGAATATGGCAGATAATGCTTATAGGAGCCTTAGCTGTCTTGATTACATTACAAATATCTCCAATTGACGCGCTAAAAGCAATAAACATAGATGTCATGTTATTTCTTTTCTCAATGTTTGTTATAGGAAGGGCTTTGGAGGAAAGCGGATATTTATCACATTTAGCTTACAAAATTTTCAAAAGAACAAAAAACGTAGATCAGATAGTGCTTATAATTCTTTTTACTATAGGATTAGCATCTGGCTTTTTACTAAATGATACATTAGCAATAATAGGTACTCCTGTAGTGCTTATGCTTTCAAAGCAAAATAAAATATCTCCAAAACTTATGCTTCTTTCTCTTGCATTCGCAGTTACTATAGGAAGTGTAGTAAGTCCTATAGGAAACCCTCAGAATCTTATAGTAGCTCTTAATATTCAGAATCCATTCATAACATTTTTCAAATATCTTCTTTTGCCAACACTAATAAACTTATTCATTACATATCTGATTCTAAAAGTATTCTATAAGAAAGAATTTGATAATAAGCAAATAGTCCATAAAGAAGAGCCTATAAAAGACAAACACCTTGCTCTATTATCTAAAATTACGTTGATAGTCATAGCAGTTTTGGTTATATCAAAGATAGTGATAATTTTTTCAGGACTTCAACTAGACTTCCGTCTTACATATATAGCATTAATAGCGATGTTGCCAATATTGCTATTAAGTAAAAAAAGATTTGATATAATAAAAAATATAGATTGGTCAACTCTTATATTCTTCATATCAATGTTTATTTTAATGGCTGCAGTATGGCAGTCTGGATTTTTTCAAAGTCTAATAAGCGGTGATATAACATCAATAACAATGATTTTGATAGTTTCTGTTCTTCTAAGCCAAGTTATATCCAATGTTCCTCTAGTGATATTATATACACCTATTCTTATCACAGCAGGATCTGGAACAAAAGAGCTTATAGCATTGGCAGCAGGAAGCACCATAGCAGGAAATCTTATGATACTAGGAGCAGCAAGCAATGTGATAATAATACAGAATGCAGAGAAACAAGGAGAGACTATAACGTTTTGGGAGTTTGCAAAAATAGGTATACCATTAACAATCCTCAACATTCTTGTCTATTGGATTTTCCTAACATTTATCTAGATATTCTTTATAAACAAAGGATATAAATTATTTCTATGATAGACTATCCTCTTACATTTATTATTATATTTCTAGAAAATATAGCACCAGCTTTTATGCCTCCTACTTGGATGATTTTAGGATTTATCTATAACTTAAATCAAAATCTAAATCCCTTTCTACTTGCATTTATAGGAGCAATAGCATCTACCCTTGGTAGATTTGTCCTTGTTCATATTACAGGAAAACTAAAAAATCGCTTTATGGATAAAAAACGTGCAAAAAAGATGAAAGCCTTGGGAGAAATGGCAAAAAAGAATCCAATCAAAGCATTCTTAGTAATGTTTGGACTGTCTTTAGGAGCTCCTATACCAAGTAATGCAGTTTTCATAATAGTAGGTATGTCAGAAGCATCTTCAATACCTATTTACTTAGGATTTTTCTTGGGAAGACTTATACAATATACTGTACTGATATTAACAACAAACTATGTTTTGAACTCAGTCTCAGAGATTTTCCAGCTTTCTTTGACAAATATAATATTGTTTGACATAGCAACTCTGGGAATAGTTATATTATTTTCAATGATAGATTGGGCAGAATTTATCCATACAAGAAAGTTAAAGTTCATGCCATTCAAGTTTGGAAAATCTAAGAAGAAAGATAACAACCCTAAACTTAAGAAAAAGTAAATTATTCTTTAATTAAAACAGCTCCTCTTCCATTACTTATCATTCTTACATTCTCGCCTGTTTTAACTTTTCCACGAACATCTCCACTAAAACCAAGCATAGAAAGTTCAGTATTTTGCATCTGTCTAAAAACACTATGTGTTAGAAAGTTAGCACTTCTTGTAGATAGAAAAACTTTCATATTAGGTACAGTTACATCTAACAAATACGGTTCTCTATGAGCTTCATCTATCAACAACGCATAACCAGCTGGAAAAT
The DNA here is from genome assembly GCA_016213555.1 of Candidatus Aenigmatarchaeota archaeon. Taxonomy (GTDB): domain Archaea; phylum Aenigmatarchaeota; class Aenigmatarchaeia; order GW2011-AR5; family JACRAC01; genus JACRAC01. The sequence goes on from JACRAC010000018.1 coordinate 3,002, forward strand.
CTCTTTCAATATCTCCATGGTGCTCTTTAATATGTCTTGTAAAATCATCTTTGCGAGTTTGTCTCAATTTATCAGCATCAAGATTCAAATGATCTATATTGCGCATACCCATAATAGAAGACTGAACAACAAAATCACGATCAGCTAATTTTAAAACATCTTCTCGATAATTTGACAAGATAAAATATAGAGAATAACTTCTAACAATAGGCAGTACAATTCCTTCTGGATCTGTAACACCAAAAACATAACTAGGTCTATATTGTTTTTGGCCATTGGCTTCTGGCAATTCAAAATCAGCTGTTTCTATTTTCTTGAAGGGTCTTGCTTGATAAATAGCAATAGGATCTAATCCAAACTCAACTTGCAGAGCATATCCAGGCATAAGCTCGCTCGCTTCTATCTGTTTATAAAAATCTAGAATAGCTGAAACTTCTTTATCAAGATTTTTTAAATCATCTATAGATCTAACTTCTAGTTTTTTGCCAGAACTGTCAAGTTCAATAAACCAATTTTCTCTTTGAGTACCTTCTCCTCTTGAAAAATTAACATAAACAACATCAGGATTGTTAGGATGTCTCATTATACTTCCATTATATTGAGAGATACTTCCATTATATTGAGAGCGAGATTGTTCTTGTATTCCAACATAAAAATGATCTCCTAAATCAATTCCTCGTTGTTCTGCATACTTTTGTAACTGTGGATCTCTGAAAGATTTTTCTATCTTTGCCACAGCTCTTCTTATAGAACCTCTATCAACATCTGGCACACTTTCTAATAATCCTGCCATTCCCCAGAATTCTGCTGGATGAGAAGATCTTACAGTTAAAGGCGAGTTAAGAACTGGTAAAGCGCCTAAATCATCATATCTTCTAACTTCATAATCTGGAATTGGTAATCCAGAGACTCTCTCTCTAAGGTAGGTCAATGCACCAAATTTTCCTCCCTGTTCTCTTATCAATTCTTCAGATATCATAAATATATCTAAATCAGTAATCTTTTAAAATCACCAATTTATACCAACCAAATCCAATACTTTTAATGGGAATCAAACAGCTTACTACATTTGATGTTACAAATCTCGTAGTAGGAGCAATTGTAGGAGCTGATATTTACATTGCAGCTTCATTTGGAAGTGGTCTGTTAGGTCCTGCTTCTATTCTAGCGTGGATAATTGCAGGAATATTTGCAACAATGATAGCATTGACATTTGCAAGATGTTCAGGCGTAGTTAAACAAATAGGAGGTCCTTATGCATATGCTAAAAAAGCATTTGGCCATTTCTACGGATTTATAACAGGTTGGTCTTTGTGGCTAGCAGAACTTGCAGCGCTATGTGTTTTTCCTTTAGCATTTGTAACATACTTTTCATTTTTCACTCCAATAGATTTTGTACTAAAAGCAATATTAATTCTAGCATTTGTCTCATTTATGTTTATAACAAATTATTTTGGAATTAAAAAAGCAGCTCGCACAAATGACATAATTACAATAATTAAGCTTGCACCTCTATTCTTGCTAATAACAGTAGGACTTATTTGGATTTATTCAAACCCATCAACAGCTTTAAACAATCTAACGCCGTTTGCGCCTTTTGGTTTTGCTGGAATGGGATCTGTGATAGTTTTAGTTTTCTGGGCATATGCTGGATTTGAATTAGCAACAATACCTTCATCAGAAATTAAAGATTCAAAGAAAACAGTTCCAAAAGCAATTATTTTAGGAATGGTAATAGTATCGGCCTTCTACATACTTACAAACATTGTGATACTAAGTTCTGTGAATTACGTTGATCTTGCACACCAACAAACCCCTCTAGCATATTCAGCGCTCATATTAATGGGAGGAATTGGAGCTCTTGTAATGGTAATAGGAGCAATGATATCTGTTTCAGGTTCAAATGAATCAGGTCTTATAGGCAGTGTCAGATTATCATATGCAATGGCAGCAGATGGATATTTTCCAAAGTATTTTGCAGAGTTGCATAACAAATATTCTACACCATATATATCATTAGCTATCCATACAGGCATAGCATTTTTTGCAGCAATGTTTCTTCCAATATATACGCTTATAGTATTTTCAGTATTTTGCCTTGTATTTGCTTATGCAATGGTAGCTATCTCAGCAATAAAACTTAGAAAAGATCTATTTACAAAAGTTCTTGGAATATCAAGTATATTAATCTGCATTTATCTAGTCTCACAAAGCACTCTAGTAAGCATACTTGCAGGTATAATATTAATAGCAATTGGAATTCCGATATATATGTTCTTTACACCAAAATCTGAGATAAAGTTAGCTAAGAAAGAGTTTTTCAAAAGAGAAAATGTGCTTAAGCGCAGATTAGAGAGAGAAGAAGTCTTCCTAGCAAGATTTGTAAAACACATCAAGCAGCATACACGCAAAAATAAAAAGCTATCAGATTAATTTGCTGTTTTTCCAGCTTCAACTAAATCATACACTTTTTGAGCATCTCCTCCTTCAAAGATTTCATTATTTGAATGCGTTCTGGAAAGTCTATATTCAGTTATACTACTATTGTCCTTTGTGATGGATATTTTTGAAACTAGAACATCTTTTTTACCAGAATAGAAATATGATCTAATAGATAATAAATATCCATCACTTGCTTCCAATCCTGCTTCATCTAATATAAGAGACCACTTAGCAGAATTTCCAGCTAATTTAATATATTGATCAATCTTCATCCCTTAATTCAGTTTTTTGTCTTTAAATTTATTGATCTTGCAAATATCTGTCAAACTTCTAGAGAGAACAATAACAGATATTAGTAAAAGACCTATACTTAGAAATGAGAAATATAGAAAATATTTTCCAAAAAATGCAGTTGTTGAAAGCAAAAATGTCCCAGAAAATCCAAAAAGCACAAGAAATGTAGGTAATACAGGAGCACAACATGTCAATGCAAACATTCCTGTAAGCAATCCACCTGCAGCAACACCAGCTTCTTTTGCTCTAAAAGAAGAAATTCTTACAAAATAAACTTGCATAGCTAATACAATTCCAAAGAGAATAGATATTGCAAGCAGTGTAGTAATTCTTATCAAACTTAACTCAAAAAATACTCCATCTGAAAAAATAGTAATTATCTGGCTTGTAAACATATAAAGAATACTCATCAAAAAAGCACATATCCCAGCAAATAAGATATATTTCTTTTCTCTAAATACTATGCCAAACGATGTTTTAATTTTACTAAACATATATTCATTTAGTAGAAGATATTTTATATATAAAATAAGAATAATACTTATGATTAAAAAAATAATATATACAGATCATTCTCTTCTAAGAAAATATGAAAGAGATATATCAGATAAAGAGATAGAAGAGGTTATAAAAAAGCCAGACTATCTTATAGCATCGTCTGATGGAAGACAGATAGCTAGAAAGAAGATAAATAATAGAGTGATAAATGTTGTTTATAAAGATAGATATATAATTATTGTAACCGTTTATTAGGTGTTAGATATGAAGATAACTTACGATAAAGATGCAGATGCCGCATATATATATTTAAAAGAAAAAATAGAAAAAGGAGAAGTAAAGAGTACTTTATCAATGAACGAAAACATTATACTAGATTTTGATTCAAATAAAAAGTTAATAGGAATTGAGATTCTTTCTGCAAGTACAGTAGTCCCAAAAACAGCTGTAAAATCAATGGAAACAGTATAAATAAAACTTTTAAACATTAATCAATTCTATAGTTCTAAGGATAAATATGAAAATAAGTATTTTGCTCTATTATAAGTTCGTAAATATAGAAAAGCCGTATGAAATAAAGCTACAGCAAGAAGAAATTTGCAAAGAACTAGGACTAAAAGGAAGAATTCTCATAGCTAAAGAAGGAATTAACGGCTCTGTTTCAGGCAGTAAAGAACAAACCAAGAGCTATATAAAATTCATGAATTCTCATCCTTTATTTGGAAAAACAATGTTCAAAGAAGAGTTGTCAAAAGAACATCCTTTCAAGCGTTTTAGTGCTCATGTAAAAAAAGAAATAGTTCGCTTTGAAAAACCTGTTAACATGAAAAATACAGGAGCTCATCTTAATCCAAAAGAATTCTTAAATATTCTAGAAAAAAACAAGGATATTATTCTAATAGATGCTAGAAATGATTATGAGTATGAAGTAGGACATTTTAAAAATGCAATAAATCCAGAAACAGAAACCTTCACAGAATTTCCAGATTTTGTAGAAAAGCTAAAGGGAAATGAAAATAAAAAAATACTAATGTATTGTACTGGAGGTATTCGTTGCGAAAAAGCATCTGCATATATGAAAGAGCAAGGTTTCAAAGATGTAAACCAGTTAAAAGGCGGTGTATTAAATTTCTGCAAACAATTTCCAAATACAGCTTGGAAAGGAAAACTTTTCGTTTTCGACAAACGTCTAATATCAGATGTTAATCAGTCAGGAGAGATTATAACCTCATGTAGTTACTGCAAAAAAGATTATGATCAGTATAGAAACTGCAAAAACAGTTTATGCGATAAACTTATAATACAGTGTAAATCTTGCCAGGAGGATATGAATAAATGCTGTTCAGAAGCTTGTAAAGAAATACACGAAAAACATCTGAGAGAAAAGCAAATAGCAAACCAAGGGAAACATAGGATACCAATAAATTAACTAAGAAGTTCAAATGAGAATAACAAAGAGTTATAAATAATTTCTAATATAAATAAAATTAGTAAGAGTTGGTGATATGAGAGTATTCATCAAGCTTATAGCGGTATTTATTGTATTACTAGGAGCCTTTTCAACAGTAGGCTTTGCATACTACTCGTATTCTTACAATTACCCAAGCACATATTATTCATATTACAGCTACTCTTACTACAGCTATTCTTATCCATCTTACTCGTATTATCCATCATATAGTTATTATCCAAGTTATTCTTACTCCCCATATCCATGTACATACAGCTCCTGTTATGAAAGATATTCGTATTATTACCCATACTATTCAGGATACTATTACTCATACTACTATCCATAGATAAAATTAAATGTTTAGAAAAAGAATTGACCAATCTCTTTATCCATCTTTTCATTAACGTCTTTTCTTAATACATTAAGTTGCGTATATGTTTCTTGAATAAGTGGATTTATTATTTCTACAAAAAATTCTTCATTCAGTGTTTGTTCTTTTTGCTTAGCATCATGGTAGTAAAATAAATAAGGATGATCAGATAATCTTTCTCCATATGTTTTAAAGTAAATATCTCCATGAGCAAACCTATCTCTCCATTCAGCAACTTTTTTCAAGTTAGTTGCTATATTAGATAAGTCTTTATCCTTGAAAAAAGAATACGTTTTACATAAGCTTCTAAATAACTTTATTTTAGATCCAAATGTAATATGACTAGAATTTAATATAAAGTCTTCAAAAAACTGTATCTCTCCTTTGATTTCATGAGGCTTTCCGCTAGTTCTATTTTTATGGCCTCTAAACAGTATGTTAGAAACAAGCAAGTTTAATTCCTGCTCAATTATGATAGTAGATTCTATTAAATTTCCTCTTATCTCTCTAAGAGCTCTGTGTAAATTTCCTTTTTGAATTATCTCTTCTTTAGTACCTTTGATAACACCTTGAAATCCATCATCAGCCTTTATCTTAATCATATCTACCATGTTAACCCCTATATATTCTTACAGATCTTTTTCTACTAGCAGGAACCATAGGCTGATTTTTTAAATACCACCTTGCCAATTCTACTGTAGTATGGGTTTCTAATTGACCATCAAGTTCTCTGTATATAGCACTCATATGGTTTCTAACTGTTGTATAGCTGACACAAAGTTCATGAATTAGATTAGTAGGACTACATCCATCTGCTATTAGCTTAACTATATCAAGTTGTTTTGGTGTTAAGGATGTTTGATAAAATTCTATATGCTGTTCAGAGCCATCAGAAGAATCCAATGATTTAGTCACACCATTTGGATTAGGATTAATCAGATGGTCTAAAAGACTTATAGCCAAATCTTGTGTTTCAGTATCTACAAATTTTAACCTATTCTCAGCTGCTAAAAGTCTTTCTGTATTTTGCAATAAGTAAGCAGCAACATTTTGCTTTGACAGACCAGAATAATCTCTTACCAAAGTTTCCATATATTTTGTAGTATCCAATGTTTCTTCAATTAGTTTATAAGCATCTATTACAACTCCATCCATCTCTCGCAGTCCCTCCAATACGCTTGTCAAAGAAGATCTTACATATGATGTATAATTCAGTAATAGTTGAGAATTGTCTGAAACAATTCCATGGCCTACAACAAAGTCGCTATATGTCAAAGAGCTCCTCTTTCTTATATCTTGTATTATATCAATACAGTTTCTAATTGAATATTGAACCATTATATCAGTAGAAATAAATATCTGCTTAACTTTTAATATAACAAAAAAGAGCATTTTTGCTATAAAAATCTATCTCTTCTATATATTGGCATGAAATTAGTCTATAGAATAGAACCAGCAAAGAAAAAAGCTGCTACACTTTCAGAATCCCAAGAAGTAGAAGTATATGAATTAGTAGATTCACCTCAACAAGTAATAGAAGATTATACTGAAAAAACACAAGCAGTTCCCAGCTATGTACAAGAAGCACCAATCCAGCAATTAGCTAGTCCACCTGTCAGAAATTATACTCCTCCAACTAAGACTATAGACAGAAGACGGGTTTCTGATTCTAGAGTTTTTAAACAAACACGTGAAGCTGTAAGAGATGTTCTAGAAGAAGCTCCTCATAAGATAGAAGTGGAAGAAAGAGAAAGAATAATGGAGAGCTATGCCCAGAGAGAAAGAAGCAAAGGACTTCATCATGAACTTGCTCCAAGAGCTGGTGAAAAAAATTATTATAGAAGAATAGTAGATGTAAGAGGAAATCCAATAGGAACTGTGATATCGGAGGATAATCCAAATGGAAACATTGTTATTGGAGATTGTAGATATGTGCAAGATGCAAATTTTGATATAAACAGAACAAAATCAGAAGTTTATTGTATAAGAGCTTCTGTATATTTTTCTGAACATGGATATGAATTTATTGAGAGATTTGTAGAGAATTTATTAGTGAGAAGATGCGCAGATATAAGACCAAGAGGAGGTATGGATAAATATATAGAAAGAGAAATGCGAATAAAAAACACATTTGACACATCCATAAATGGATTGGATTTACATATAAGTTTACGAGGAAGACTTCAGCTATTCTCAATTTTTGACGGTCTAGAAAATATGCTTGTAGATGATGAAGAGCTTGATGATACACAAATTAGAAGATTTAGAGCAAATACACATTCAGCAACAGTTAAAAAATGGATATATGAAACAACTCCTGAATTAAATTCATTTATAGGAGAATTATTTAAAGAACTATCATCAGCTGTTACAGCAGTTTTAGTTTAACAAACTATAGAATTTTACCAACAATAGTCATATCAAATATTTTCTTTGCCCCTTATAATCTTAACAGTTTTCCTATACCCAACCCATCTATTTATTGCATACGCTACTGTAGCAAATCCAACAAAAGTAAGCAAAATTCCTATAAGGTAAAATTCAACAAAAAATTTTAACATAATAAGCCCAACCCCTATAGTAGTTAACCCAGTTTGTATATAGGAGTGCATTGTTCTTTCTCTAGAAAGCAAGGTCTGTTCCTCAGAAAACAATATATTTCTAGAATTTTTCCCATTAGCCATAATTCTACTACATTTACCAATTTATATAAATTTTATCAACTAGTGTAAGAAAAAACATTATATAAAAAGAGCCAATCTTAGAGATCAAAATTGATTTAACTAAAAAGTTAAAAAGCTTACTAGATATAGAGTCGTTATGATAATAATAAATGTTTATAGAAATTCATCTACTGGAATGCATGAAAGAGCCGTAGTTTTAGATGACGGATCTTATCGCATAAAACGTGATGAATTAACACGTTCTCTAAATGACTATTTAGCAAGTAATGAACATAATGAAGAAAATGCAGCAAAAGAATCCTTGACAGATATAGCAAGAAGATATACAAACGGTCATGAAATAAGAATTGCCTTCAGAGATCTTCCTAAAGGAATGTCATTTAACTTATTTAATAAGCAAACATCTTAAAATATTTTCTATTCAAACTAAATCAACTATATTATTAGGAATAATGCCAGTATCGTTGCAATGATATGTCTTATGCAAAATGTCCTCAAAATAACCATCTACCTTCATCTTTTTACTAATCAAAGCCATATTTTTATCAGATATAGCTAAATGAGAAGGCTTAAACTCTGTAGGCACAACTCCAAAACATTGTTCAAAAGCATCAATACCTTCTTGAAAATACACATCATCCCTTTCATACAATAACTCATTGTAGGTATGATAAACTCCGTGCATGACTAGAGTTTTATTCATTTTTAATATTTTTTCACACCATTCTTTTTCAAAAGCAATGCTATGATTATTAAACTTAGGTATAACAAAAAATACATCACTTGTTTCCATTAATGAAGAATCGCATTGAATTCCAGGAGATATGTCATCAATCCATCTAGGAGAAACTACTCTAACCAATTCTAAAGAAACAAGAAAAATTACCAGAACAATCACAATTCCTAAAACAATCTTAACTCCTAGTTTCATATTATTATATTGATCTAAAAGCTATAAACAACAACCACTATCAACTTGCAAAGGTAAAGTAAATAAAACAAGAGTGTCAAAAATAGAATTATCCAAAAGTAAAAGTATATAACTTAAAACCATCACTTGCATCAATTTCTAATAAATGTACAGAATAATCAGGAGCAGAAACTATGTTATACAGTCTTTGCTCATCTATATTAACAGTCTCATTCCCATCTTTTCCATAAAATTCTTTAGCAATTGTAGAGTTGTCAAGCAATATATGTATAGTAGACTTTCCGCCAGCTACAATATTAACATCTTTTGCTTTATACATTAGAAAAACTTTAGAATTTCCACTAGCAACAAGACTATCTTCTTGATTAAGCCATTTTCCAGAAAGATATATTGTATTAATATTATCTATTTTTGGAGTTTTGTACTCAACAACTATTTCAGAAGAATATCCTTGTTCATTTCCTAATCTACCTCTTCCATATCCTACATACAATTCAGGAGTTCCTATTTGGGAAAAATCAGTCTCAGAAGTGATATTTGTCATATTTGCATGGAAGTTTGCATCATTTTCTCTAAGTAATTCTTGTATAGCTTTCTCTGTCTCATCATAACCACCTTCTCCAATATGATCATGTCTTATTATTCCATTAGCATCAATCAAATATTCTCTAGGCCAGTAGTTGTTCTTAAAAGCTAGCCATGTTCCATAATCATTATCTAAAACAACAGGATATTTTACTCCATATCTTTCAACAGCCATTTTCACATTACCATAGTCTTTCTCAAACTCAAACTCTGGCGTGTGCACACCGACAATGACAAGACCTTTGTCATGATATTTATCATACCAATCTTTTAGATAAGGCAGAGTCCTTATGCAGTTTATGCAGCTATATGTCCAAAAATCTATAAGAACAATCTTCCCTTTTAAGTCAGAAAGATTAAACGGCTCTGTATTTATCCATCCTTTTATTCCAGTAAGTTCAGCTGACTTGCCTAAATCAGGCAAGCTACTTTTCTCTAGTTTAGTTTGATAATTTATAGGAACAAATGACACCAGCAATACTAATGCTGCAGCAATAAAACTAAAAACTATTATCTCCAGTCTCCATTTTTTTAATAACATAATATCACTTTGTTTTCTCTGATCTAACCTCATTTGCACTCGTTCCAGCCATATATGAAAGAAATGCAGGAACTAGCGGCAGTATACAAGGAGATAAAAACGTCAATACTCCTGCAGCAAATGCTAAACCAAAACTTAGCTGGCCTGTTAGCGTCAGACCAACATCTGTTCCAACAAAGAAAGTCGCTATTATTCCCAAATAATTGAAAAATATCAAAATACCTAATACTATCAATATAACACCTCCGATAATATTGAAGTATTTTAAAAATCCTTCAGACCTTTTCAAAAATCCACTTAGCTTTGAAGTAAAAGCTCCAACAATCAAAAAAGGAATTCCTATACCTAGCGAGTATGTTAACAATAGCAAAAATCCTATTCCAGGGGATGTTGCTGCAAAAGTATAGATAGATCCTAATATAGCTCCAACACAAGGAGTCCATCCAATTGCAAACGCAACTCCAAATACAAAAGAACTAATATAACTATTACTAAACCTTCTTGCTTTAATCTTGTGTTCTGTCATAAGAAAAGGAATATTATATTTCAAAGACGCTATCATAAAAACTCCAAAAGCAATTATCAAAGCTCCTCCAACCATTCTAAGAAGTTCAAGTGTAGCATAAGTTGCTGAAGAAAACACAGCCTGTATAAAAACTCCAATAAGCGAGAAAACAATGCTAAATCCTAGAACAAAAGCAACAGAATTTAAAAATATCTTTCCTTTAGTATCCACAACCATCCCTAACTAACCTTTTAGATAGCATAATTAAATAGCTTTCAAAAACAAACATCACTAATAATAGTTTATTGAATGTTTCTCAACTGTTTCAGCAGCAAATTATCTATCTGAAACATACATATAATATTAGAGGAGCAGGAAATGTTCCTTCTAAAAATAAAGGTGATTGCATGAGAAATATCATTACAGTACTCGTTTTGAGTATAGTAGTATTTTCAATGCCTCTAGCCTTTGCAAACAATGAAAATCATCAAGACAAAACTTCAGGACTTGATTTGCGGTTTAAGCAAATAGGACAATCCTTCCAGGATTTTGTCTTTAATGTTAGAAGTGCACTGACATTTGATGAAAAGACAAAGCTAGAGCTTTTGAAAGAAAGAAATGACGTTATGAAAGAACGACAGCAAGCATGGCTTGAAATAAAAGCAAAAGCCTTGGCAGAAGTAAATAGCACAGATGATAAAAAAGATGTTATAGAAATGATACAATCAGAGCACGAAGCCCTTGTTAAAGAGCATCTAAGATTAACATCTGAAGCAAATGACATCGAAGTAAAGGCAAAAGTCAATGGAGACCAAAAATTAGAAAAAGATGCAAAAGATCTTGGTGAAACTGACTCTAACCTATCTCTTGGACTAAGTACTGATAGATCAGGGCTTTTGTTAATGAAACATGGAAAAGAAAACATAACTCAAGCTCAGGCTGAACAGATTGTAGAAAAGTATTTTGGATTTAAGGCAACAAGCTCTACAGTTGTCACAGAAAATAATTCAACATTCTATGTTGTAACTGCAACAGAATCCAGAATAGCAGGTTCATACAATTTGACAAAATATGTTGAGATAAAGGTAGATGCATCAACAGGAGTAGTAGTTTATGCAAAAATGTATGCAACAATAACAGCAGTAGCAAATCCAGTAAAAGAAGATAACGAAACAGACGAAGCAGATAAAGGTCGTTTAGAAGGAGTAGTTAAAATAGGACCTATATGCCCTGTTGAAAGAAATCCGCCAGAACCAAGATGTTTGGCAACAGAAAGAACATACAAAATATGGCAAGTAGCTGTTTGGAATGTTGACAAAACAAAGGTAGTAGCTGAACTGCATCCAAAGCTAAATGGAATGTATAAAACAAACCTACCAGCAGGAAACTATACAGTAGCGTTTGAACAAAACATATCAAGCAGTAGCAACCTTCCACAAAATATAACAATCCATGAACACGAAACAACATACCTAAACATAACAGTCGACACAGGTATTCGATAATAAAAAGATAACATATAGATCAACTACAAACATACCATAAAATATATTGCACATAGAATATCATAAATAAAAATGAGAAAAACTTTTTTATTTTTTTCATATCTTTTCTACCAGTAAATAAAATATCAACAAGATACAGACATGATTTATTATTGCTCTACACTTTCATGATTAGAAAGAGTTTTTCCTAATTCATCTAAAACTTCTGGAGTAAGTTGACTAGCTTGATCTGGCTTAACACAAAGAAATCTTAAATGATAAATAACAGGGTTTCCATTTTTAGATTGCGATAATTCGCCTTGGTATAAACTTCCTTTTCCTGAAGCTGTTCCTCTACCTATACTAGCAGTTCCTATTGAAGCTGATTTTGTTTGCACTCCTAAAAAGTCTCCGCCACCTCTCATAGGACCGACACCAAAACTATCTTCATATGGTCTACCATGTCCAAAATCTCTAAATATATCAATTTTAGGTCTTGGTTTTTCATAAGGCACTGCAATTAGTATCATATGACCTGTAGAACTAGGCAAAAAAAGTTGTTCAATTGCTGACAGATCTGGAACATATCTTGCTTTCCAATTATAGGTTGTTTGATCTTGACCAATTTCCTTCACTTGCATATGCATTCCATCTGTCAATCTACAATAAGCACTAAGTTTATCTTCTGCTACAACAGTTATTCTATAGTTATTATGATCTCCTAGTATATCGTAACCAATATACGGATTAAATTCAGTTTCAAATTCTCCGTTATGAGCAACCGGAAGAAATACAACAGCTTCCACCACATCTGTATCAGGTTTTATTCCATCTTTTAATCCTTCAAGCGTTTCAATAATATGTCTTAATGTTTTAGGCTGATCAAACATTGATTCTTCTTCAGGACGTCCTGACCATCCATTTATTCTATAGCCACCAAGGTTATCTCCTACTGTTGACCAAGGTCTAACGTCTCTCATCAACATAGCAGCTTGATAAATATTAACTCCTGTAACAGATTTACCTTCTACCATAGGATACAAAGAAACAGATAATGTTGGATGATCTCCAGCTATTGTTAATTTTGATGTTGGTGGAAGATAAACAGACCCCCCCATTCTATTTTTATCTTCAATACCAACCCAGTTTAAATCATTAGGGTTCATGTATTGTAGTTCATAAGTTGTTTGCAAAGAATCCATGAATTCTAAATAAGATGGACTTTCTTCAGATCTTTTTTCATCTAGTTTTAATTGTACGGCCATAATACCAACAAGTTATAATATATATTTTATGAGAAAACATATTTAAAGTAATTTCCAGACAGTAAACACAGCTATCAATTATAACCCTGCTAAAATATAAGCACATTTTTAAATTCTAAATATATTTTATATAAACTTCGAAGAATTTTCTATAAGTATCTTTGAATTTTTCTAACATAAATCTCTCTAAGTTGTCTTTATGTTTATTATCAAATGCTTGGAGTGCTGATATATAAGACTCTCTTAACGTTTTTCTAATAATAAGCGGAGGATATCCGTTATTTACTAAGATAGAATTTATTATAAATCTGCCTACTCTTCCATTTCCATCAGCAAAAGGATGTATTTTTTCAAATTTTCCATGAAATATTGAAGCTACTTGCAATGGATGATTTGTTTTTATCTCGTTATTGTACCAAGATATTAGCTCTTTCATTTCCTTTTCTACATTTTCTGGCTTAGTTGTAGATATTTCTCCTACATTTCCTAATATTATATTGGGCACTTTTTTGTACCCTAGTCTTTCGTCAATGTCTCTCATAAGAATTTTATGCATTTTTATTATATCCTTTTCTATTATTTTCATTTGTTTCTTTAGTATCAAATTAAGCAATTCTCTAGAATTTCTTGTCTCATATATTTCTCTAGGATCTTTAGTCTTTATCTCTCCACTCTCAAACATTATTATATTGACGTCTTTTAGGGTAAGAGAGTTGCCCTCTATGGCATTGGAATTATAAGTAAAGTTTACAGTGAATCTATCAAATACATCTTTTTTAGTAGCTTTATCAAGTTTTCTAAGCAAGTATCTGTAATTTGTCTTCATTATTTCTATTTTTTCTATCTCTTTGGCAGAAAATATATGATTTTTTTGGTAATTTTTGGCTGCATATGAGGCATTAAGATTCTCTTCTTTTTCCATAAAATACTCTTTGTATTTTTCTTCTAGTTTTTTGATATTCATCTTTAGTTCTTTTTTATCTATCATTTTTTCTATAGTCTTACCTTTTCCATTTGCAAGACGTATAGATTTTACTAGATAAGTGTATTTCTTGTCTTTTATTTCTCTTTCTTGAATAGATACCATATTTATCAAATATAGTTACCAATACATATATTTAAAGATTTTAAAATGTATTGGTAACTATTGTAAGTTATTAAGTGGTTTATGCTTTATAAAAGCTATTTAATTCTTTACAGAACCTTTTATTTAGAAAAGAAAAGTTTATGTGTCATCCAAAAGAAACTTAAACTTTCTATTGAAGGTATGTTAATAAATATTGCCTCTGTAGCTCAATCTGGTAGAGCATCTGTAATCCTATCAACATGAGCTAGGATTGATGAGACTTGTAACTGATATTGCGAGCAAGATCAGATCTTGTGATGAGCGAATGATTCAAGGAAAGTAGAAACTTTCCAGAATCTCGAAGATACAAAATCTTCAAGATATCAGAAGGTTGGGGGTTCGATTCCCTCCGGGGGCTTGAGAAGTCGGTTAGTGTTCCCTCAGGTATTGCTTATTGCTACATTTGTAGCTTAGTGATATCATGACAACAACCGACTATAATCAAAAGCTGATTGAAAAGTTCTTAGATAATTGTACTTCTAGAAGTATAGGAAAAGCTAGAGTTACAAAATACAGATATGGTCTTGGCGTTATTTCTAAACTCCTTGGAAAAGAATTTGATAAAGCAACTAGAGAAGATATAGAAAAACTGATTGCTACTATAGAAAGATCTCATTATTCTGAATGGTCTAAGCATGATTTCAAAGTTCATGTAAAGTGCTTTTGGAAATGGCTTAGTGGTGGAGAAGAATATCCATCAGGAGTTAAATGGATTAAAACTACAATGAAAAGAAGCCAGAGAAAACTACCAGAAGATATTCTAAATGAACAAGAGATAAAAACCCTTGTAGAACATGCTACAACTATCAGAGATAAGGCTATAATTTCTGTTCTGTATGAATCTGGTTGTAGAATAGCTGAGTTTCTTGGATTAAAGATAAAGAATGTAGAATTTGATACCTATGGAGCTGTTATAGGAGTCCATGGAAAAACTGGTTCTAGAAGAATACGTTTAATTAACTCAGTTCCATATCTTGCTAGTTGGATTAATCAACATCCTGAAAGAAATAATCCAAATAGTTCTATATGGATATCTATAGGTACAACAAATCACGGAAACTTGGTAACTCAAGATTCTATCAGAAAGACTATAGAAGTTATAGCAAAAAGAGCTAATGTAAAAAAGAGAATAAACCCTCACTCTTTTAGACATGCTAGAGCCACTAGACTAGCTAAGGATCTTACAGAACAACAGTTGAAAATTATTATGGGTTGGTCTCAAGCATCTGAAATGGCTAGTGTATATGTACATTTATCAGGCAAAGATGTAGACGATGCAGTACTTCGTATGAATGGTGTTAAACAAATAGATCAAGAAAAACTAGAAAATCCATTAAAGCCTAAAATATGTTCTAGATGCGATAACTCTAATCCATCAACAGCAAAACTATGCAATAGATGTGGCTTAGCTCTAGACATTAAAGAAGCTATGTTGCAAGATGAAAAGCTTAATGCTCTTGCTCAGATGATAACACCAGAAATGATAGAAGATATGATTGAGAGGAAGGTTCAAGAAATATTGAAAAATAGTATTAAACTATAGGTTCAATTGTAATTGGGTTCATGGTAAGAAGGGCTGATATATTACATGTGCTATTTAGTAATATTACAGAATAATAACTTTATATTTATATTTGATACAATTCTATAATGAGTAAAATATTATTTTTATTAGTAATAATACTCTTATCTGTTTCAACTGCTTTTGCACAGACCGAAGGATTTACTGTAACTTCTGTAACCACATCAAGCGTTGTATCTAAAACTACAGATCCATCTACTGTTTTCTGGATAATAAATACTCAATTAAATGGTGGAGGACAATCTCTTACTGGTACAATTACACCAGATGATATTAAAGATAAAACAAATGGTAAAGTTTATACTAAAACCCCTTTGTCAATAGAAGTTAATTCTCTTAAAGAAGATGTGTTTTATGAGGTCGAGAACGAAGGTATACCTGTGTATGTTTATACAGGATCTTATAATGATGCACCAACTGGATTATTTGATGTTATAATAGATAATGCTCCTCAATGTTCTTCTGGTACTGATTATTCTATTCCTGCTGGAGAGTCGTTCTTTGGAAAAGTAAAAAGACGATTCTGTATCAATGCAACACAGGTCGGTGTTAAGGGAGTGTTCAAAAATCCTGTGATAGGATTCAATGCCAAAGTTAAAATATCTACAGGTGAGGATACTAAAGAACGAATAGTATGTTCTGGTTCTACAACTGGGTGTGATGGAAGTTCTGTAACTTTTGGTGATGTAGGAGTAGTTCAGTGGACAGGATCGTTAGTAACAGGTGAATCACCTCCTAATCAAGACAACTTTGTTGCTGTGAAAAGATTCTTTTCTATCTTCGTATGATAATTATGTATAAAGTTTCTAGGCGTTCCGTATTGTATTCATAGATCACTGAAGAAATGTATCTTCCTGCAGATTTGATTGTCCTGAATCTTGGAAAACTTCTTTTGCAGCGCC
>JACRAC010000020.1 GCA_016213555.1 Candidatus Aenigmatarchaeota archaeon
CAAGAAGACCATTTACAACACGTTCAAACTCTTCTCTCGGAATACAATTCTCATGACAATCTTTACAATGTTCATGCATCTAATCAATTAGAATCCCAAGTAAATCAAGATTTCGCTATTGAGCTAAATAGTTACGAAATTAGTACATAGGACATTGTGTGCAGCGTATTGGTTTTTTATCTGTCATACATAACTCTTTTAAGTCGTCCATTATTTTTTTGAGTTTTTCCCCTTTTTCTGTAAGTTCATATGATATTTTCTTAACTCCTTTTTCTTCTATAATATGTTTTTTTATAAGACCTTCTTTTTCCAATTGTTTTAGACGTTGTGAAAGAACCTTAGGACTTATTTTATTCATTGTTTTTATAAGCTTTCCAAAGCCTATCTTTTTTTCTTCTGATATTTCTTCTATTATTACAGATGACCATTTCTTTCCTGCAATATTAATCATATTAAATACAGAACATTTATTCATATTATCAGTTTCTAATTAGTAAGCTATATTAAAAAGGTAAGTGCTATCCAACTGGTAACTTAGTATATTAAATAGGGATTATTATTCATCTAGTCTTTTGTGGATAACTTTTCTTGTTATAACAGGGTCTGCTCTCCCTTGAGTAGCTCTCATTACCTGACCTACTAGAAATTCTAAACTCTCAGGTTTTCCATGCTTATAGTCTATTATTGCTAAAGAGTTTTTGCTTAGAACATTTAATACTATTGGATCTAATGCTTCTTCTGTGTCTATTCTTGTTAATCCTCTGAGCTTTAGAAGAATTTCTGGATCTTGAGGTTTTAGAACCATATCTCTTAACAACAGCTCTGCTGCTCTATCTGTTATTTCCTTATTTTCAAGCTTTTTCATTATTGTTATCAACCACTTTGTTTCAAGACCTGTCTGCTTAAGACGAAGATTCTCATAGTTTAAAACTTTTTTTAACATTTTTGAGAAAAATGTAGCAGATATATGAGTATCTATTTCTTTTACAGCTGTTTCAAATGCATCTGCAATATCAGGCTCTGAAACTATTGAAAGAGCCATCTCTCTTCCTATTCTAAATTCTCTTTCGTATCTTTCAACCTTTTGCTTTGCAAATTCAGGCATTCCATATTTTAATTCCATAGCTTTTTTTGATACTTCTACTGTTGGTAAGTCTGTTTCAAAAATATATCCATAATCATCTTCAGTTTCTTTGGATCTTAACGAGATGGTTGTTCCTGATTCAGCGTTCCAGCCACGAGTTTCCATAACTATTTTTTGTCCTCTTTTCAAAAGGGAAGACTGTCTTATTATCTCATATGAAAATGCACGCTCAACTTCTTTGAAACCAGAAACGTTTTTTACTTCTACTCTTTTTCCTTTTGGTAATGATATGTTTGCATCTACTCTAATAGAACCTTCGGTATTAGGATCATAAACTCCTAGATACTCGAGCATCAGAGAAAGTTCTTGTAAAAACAAACGAGCTTCTTGAGGACTTGTAAAATCAGGTTCTGTCACAATTTCACATAACGGTGTACCTGATCTGTTGTAATCAACCAAGACGTTTTTTGCTTTTTCTATTGCTCCTTCATGAATGAGTCTTGCTGGATCTTCTTCCATTTGTATTCTCCTTATCCTTATTTTCCTTCCATTCAACTCTAGAAATCCATCAAAGCAAATAGGCATTTCATATTGTGTTATCTGGAAGTTCTTGCTCATATCTGGATAGAAATATGATTTACGAGAGAAAAACATCTCATGATTTATTTTACAATTCAATGCAAGTCCAATCTTTATTGCTTGTTCAACAGCTTTTTTGTTTAATCTTGGTTTACTACCTGGCATCCCTAAGCATGTTTCACATACATGTGTGTTTGGAATAGTTGTGAATTTATTTGAGCAGCTGCAGAACAACTTTGTTTCTGTCATAAGCTGAACATGTACTTCTAAACCTATAGTTACCATAAAAATCATCCCAGGAATCCTCTTATTGATCCTGCTCTTACTATGTTTTCTTCAAGAGAGATAAAATTCTTATCTGAGTAGTCTTTTGCTATTATACTTGTTATTTTCTTGTGTTTGCTGTCTACCATGTCCTCATTAAATTCCAAGTTTTCCAACACATATTCTATATGTTTTTGAAATGTTAGAGGGAATATATGAAGGTTATCTTTATTCATATATTTCAACGAAGATTTCATATCGTATTCAAAGTTCTTGTAGCATTCTTCCATATCACTAATATCTTTTCTTGTCAATACATCAAGGCCTATTAATTCTGGTGGTATGCCAAGCGAGTATAATGTTGCACAGAAGCCTATAGCTCTTGGAAGTGATATAGAACCTTTTAAGGGACGAGAGTATCCATATAATCCTACATGTAATTTTCTTTTTCTCCTTTGAGGTATGTGTTTTGAAAATGTATTTATTAAAAGTGCTATACTTTCTATCTGCTTTCTATAGGATTCGGAAGTTTTTTCAATTATTTTTTTAAGAACTTCTTCATTTGTTATAGGAGCTCTTTTTTTATTTCTGCTATTAATCTTTTCTATAGCCTTTGTTACTAGGAAGTTTTCATAGTCATACTTGAAAGCTGATTGCACTGTAAATGTATGTACAGATGGGTAACCATCTAAGCAATTTAGATTTAATGGACTAAGATTTCCACGAAAAGGAGCTGATCCGCATCCTAGAATTGGAAATAATTCTATAGAAGATTTTTCTTCAAGCATGTCAAGTTTATGTAGAGCTATTTTATTCATCAAAATAGCTGCTAGAGATCCGAAGTTTAGTGCAGGATCTGATCTTGCTAACCACACTCTTTGGTAGTCTTTTACATTACTGTTTGTTATATATTCTTCAACTATTTTGTCAGCATTTAGTATTGTATCTTTTTCTTCTATTAATGGAGTTACTCTTATCTCGTCTGGCTTGAAATCTCCTATCCATTCAGATATTTTTATATCGTTATCTATAATTTTCATTTCCTTTTTTCCTACAACTATTTTTGAATAGTATTCTCTTATTCTTCTAAGCTCCATAGCGTTGCTAGTCATTGGAAGAAATATCTCAAATATTGGTGAAATATCCTCTCCGTAGAACAAACGGGCTACATCAAAACTTCTTGGTATTGATTCCAAAGTTTCTAAAAGTATCTTAGCTTCATTTTTTTCAATAGATGGATTTGGAACTCTTAGCGTAAGTATAAGGTCTTTTCCTAATTTCTTTTTTGCAAAGAATGAGTCGTATTTTGTTAATAACTTTTTAACAACATAACTGTCTGTTTCCTTTCCTTCACAGTCCCATAACTGCTCTTCACATCCTAAATGAGAAAAGGCGAAGAAAGCTTCCTTGATTTCATCTTCTCCTCCTATCACAGAGCCAGATGCAAAAAAAGGGCTATGTACATTATCTGGATGTTGTGTTGACATTGTTTTTGGGATCTTAATCATAGTTATCACTTGAATTATTCTCTTAAAATTGCTAATATTTCTTTATGAATTACTTTGTTTGATGATATATATTTTCCTGAACTTTTACTCCAATGGTTTCCATTAAAATCTGTACATATTCCTCCAGCTTCTTCTATCATTAAACAGCCTGCTGAAACATCCCAAGTTTTGTGTCTTGTTGATATCATTGCCTCAGCTCTTCCAGAAGCTACTAAGGCAAGACTGTAAATAGCAGAACCATATCGTCTAAATCCATAATTATAGTCTTTGGCTAACTTAACTCCTTTACTTTCGTTTTCTTTGCTTTCTTTTGCAAACCATCCTCCACCAAGAATTACTGAAGAAGATTCACCTTTCACGTTAGAAACAGATATTCTTTTTTTATTCATGAAAGCTCCTTTATTTTTTATTGCTATAAACTGCTCTTTCAATACGGGCAAGTCTATTATGCCTAAAACAACACTTTTGTTGATTTCCAATGCTATTGTTATTCCAAATATCTCACTTCCTCTAGAAAAATTATATGTACCATCCAACGGATCTATTATCCATTTTTTGTCTTGATTACCTTCTGTACCACCTTCTTCTGCTAGTATTCCATAATCAGGAAAATTCTTCTTTAAGGTATTTGCTATAATTTTCTCTGCTTCTAGATCAGCGTTTGTTACTATATCTACACCAATTTTATTAGATACTTCAAGTTCTTTTCTATGATAATTTAGAAGAATTTTTTTGGCTCGTTCTACAGCTAGTTTTGCTACTTTTAACTCTCGTTCATACATTTTTAATCACTTCGCTCTTGCTATGTTCACTATAGTTGGCTGATTTTTTTGTAGTTATCACAAAAATTTGTTCATAATTATACAATCATGATATATTTTTCCTCTTTTTCTTTCTTTGGGAAAATATCCGCATTTTTTAAACCCTAGTTTTTTATAAAGTTTTATTGCAGAGTTTCCTTTGAAGCAACCCAGTCTTAGAACTTCTGTTTTTAGATGTTGTTTTGCTAACTTCATAGCCAGTTTTATTATTCTCTCCCCTATTCCAAGATTTCTTATTGACTCGTCTAAAGCTATTGATAGAAGTGCAACATGACTCATACCATCTGGTTTTGATATTATTTCAACATTTCCTAAATATTGTCCATTTACTTCTACTGCTATGAAAATAAGCTTTTTTTTCTTAATATCTTTTATAGAAGATTTTAACCATTCTCTCTCTTCTTTTAAAGTCTTCTTTTTTACTGCGATAACAAGAGCATTTTCATCTACAAGTTTGTTTATTAGTTTAAGGGCATCTTTCACATCAGACATTTTTGGAAACCTTAGTATTACACCTAGTTTCTTTCCAGATTTTTCTATTTTGAATTTTTCTAAAACATAACCTTCTTGGAATTTCATCATCGCACCTTTTCAAATACGGAACCTATTTTGAATAATTTATCTTCTGATAGATGGTCTGCTGTTAAGTGAAGACCTATAGGTGTTTTCTTAGCAACTGGTACAGATAAGTGAGGCATTCCTGCTAGGTTTGCAGGTATTGTTAAGAAATCCATTTGATAGTTTTCTACTGGAGTTAGTTTTTTTATTTCTTTGAATTTTGGAGGTTGTATTGGCATTGAAGGAGATGCAATTACATCGAATTTTTTGAAAATATTTTTATGCTCTTCTATTATTAGTGTACGAATTTTCATGGCTTTTAGGTAATATGCATCTCTATAACCAGCCATTCTAGTAAATGTACCTAATATAATTCTTCGCTTAGCCTCTTCTGTCAGACCACTTGTACGTACAGTAGAAAAATACTCATTGAAATTACCTTCTAATTTCCCATGCATTCCATAACGCATACCACAATATTTTGCTAGATTAGTAGATGCTTCTGCAGTTGCTATGATATAGTATGCTGCTACTCCGTATTTTGTATTCTTAAGAGATACTTTTTCGTAAGTTGCTCCGTTGCTTTCCATTTTTTTAATAGCGTTCCAAACTTCTTTTTCAACTTCTTCTTCCAAATTCTGAAAATATTCTTTTGGAACTGCTATCTTAACTCCTTTTAGATCTTTTGTTGAAGAAAGATCTTTACTGTAATCTTTCTTTTCTCCTATTGATGTCTGATCTTTTTCATCTTTACCAGAAATTATAGATAAAATTAGTGCAACGTCATGTACAGACTTTCCTATAACTCCTATTTTATCTAAAGAGTTTGCATAATCTATAAGTCCATAACGGCTTACAAGCCCATATGTTGGGGTTATTCCAACTACTCCACAAAATGCTGCAGGTGCGCTTATAGATCCTCCTGTTGATTGTGCCAATGCAACATGCGGGTAATCAAGAGCTGCTACAAGCCCAGCTGCTCCACCAGAAGATCCTCCACAACTACGCAAAGGATCTAATGGATTCTTTGGCACTTCAAATCCAGAGTTTGTAGAAAATGTACCAAATCCAAATTCATCTTGATTTGTCTTGCCTAGAATTGTAACACCATTATCTTTTAATCTATCTACACATGTTGCGTCAAATGTAGGAATGTATCCTTCTAAAATTTTCGAACCTGCATAGCTTTGAACTCCTTTTACACATATACAGTCTTTTACGCTAATAGGTAGCCCATTCAAAGGAGGGTTTAGATATAGCCTATCTCTAATGTCGCAAATTTCTCTTAATAATTGAAATTTTTTGTTTAATTTTTGAGTTTCTTCCAATAAAGCTGCTGCAAAATCTAAGAAGTTTATATTACCTTTTCTACTTTCTTCTAAAAATTCTTTAACACTCATTGTATATTTTGTCATATTATACAACTCTTGGACCTTTGAAATATCCATTTTCCTTATGCTTTGTATTTGATAATGCTTTTTCTTGTGTCAATGAAGGCTCAGGAACATCTTCTCTGAAAACATCCCTTACTTCTAATGGCTGAAAGCTTGGCTTCACCTTTTTTACATTAATCTTGTCAATTTCTCTAAATGCAGATAAAATATCATTAAGATCTTTCTGAAATTTTCTTATTTCTTTAGAATTAAGCTCTAATCTTGCTATTTTTGCAACATGTTTTACAGTTTCTACTGAAATCTTTGGGGTTGGCATAACAGATAGATTGAATTAACAAATATAAAAAATAGAAAATACATGAATAGATTATGGAAGAGACAAACGTTGCTATAAAAGCTGCTAGGATGGCAGGAGATTATCTTCTTAAGCAATTCAAGAAGTCTCATCAGATAGACAAAAAAGGTAAACATGACTTTGTTACAGAGGCTGACAAAGAAGCTGAAAAGATAATAATAAAATATCTTAAGAAAAAATACCCAGAGTATTCATTACTTTCAGAAGAAGCTGGGGAAGAAAAAGGAGATGAGCATAAATGGGTAGTAGACCCTTTAGATGGTACTGCCAATTATATGTTAGGTGTACCATTTTTTAATACTTCACTAGGTCTTGTTTTGAGAGATAAAATTTTGTTATCTGTAATATATTCGCCTATTACTGATGAACTTTTTGTTGCAGAGTTGTATAGAGGTTCTAAATTAAATGAAAAAAAGATTCAAATATCTGAAAGACATCAAATAGAAGGTTCTATAATGTCTTTTTGTCATAACAATACTTCTAGAGAAATCAAAAGAAATGTTAAGATATACCAGAAATTAAAGCAATATCCAGCAATATTTAATCAACCAAGAGCAGGAAATTTGGAAATGGCTTATCTTGCTGATGGTAGGATAGATGCTTTCATAAATAATGGAGCAAAAACTTGGGATAGTGTTTGTGGAGCGTTGCTTGTAAGAGAGGCTGGTGGAAAAGTTACAGACTTTAATGGGAAGGATTGGACAATATATAGTAAGGATCTATTAGCAAGTAATGGAATTTTTCATGATAAGTTGCTTAAATTGCTCAAAGGAGTTTAAGCGATTATAGACATTAAAGCAAGAATTACAAGAGCTATTCCTAGAATTACTACAACAAATGCAGGAAAACTTATTCCAACAAGACCTATGTAGATTACTACAAACCCAAGAATTAGAGTTATTATTGTTGATAGTATATCAAAAACTCCTCCTACACCCTTCATATTAGACATAATAGTATTTACAAGAGGAGTTATTTAATCAATATTTTTTGACAGCATGGTTAAGAAATAACTAGTTTGACAAGATCTATTTTTCTGTTTGTTTGTAAAGTATCTAGCATAGAAGTAATTTTTTCACCATCTCCATTTAATATAAATACTTCCAAACATTTGTGGTTCTCAAGCTGGTTGTGTATTTGAGTCTTTACCAATTTCTGATATTTATGACTCACTACAGAAACTTCTTCTGAGTATTTATCATCATGTATAACTAAAAGAACAGCGTCTATAACTCCTTTTATTTTTTTATTTTCTCTCTTTTCAGATATTAACATCTTCAAAGCAGTTCTTATCATATCACTTCTTCCTTGAAAAGCAAATTCTTTTTGAAGTTCATCCATTTCTTTCAGCAATTCATCTGATAGGGACATACTTATTATTTCTGCCATGATTTCACATTAATAATGGTTTATAAGCTACTTTTATAGTATTATTAACATTAACCTTAAATATTAATAACTATAAATTTAGTTTATGGCTTTAGATATATGGTTATATTCAATATTAAGCGTCGTTATTGTTAGTCTTATCTCTTTTGTAGGAGTTTTGTCAATTCCATTAAAAATAACTAAGAGAAAGAACTTTATTCTTTTTTTGATCAGTTTTTCAATAGGTGCCTTGTTAGGAGACGCATTTCTTCATATACTTCCAGAAGCAGTTGCAGAAAATGGATTTACTATTGAAATATCTTTATTTACATTATCTGGAATTCTAATATTTTTTATTATAGAAAAGACTGTTCATTGGAAACACAAGCATGATTATGGAATGTATAAAGAAAAAGCTACTAGAAGAAAATCTGCAGCTATAATGAATTTAGTTGGAGATGGAATACATAATTTTACAGATGGTATTGTTATTGGAGTAACTTATTTGGTAAGTATTCCATTAGGAATTGCCACTACCATAGCTGTAATATTCCATGAAATACCACAAGAGTTTGGAGATTTTGGAGTCCTGATTTATGGGGGCTTTAGCAAAGGAAAAGCTCTATTCTTTAACTTTTTATCTGCATTGACTGCATTGATTGGAGTTGTTATTGTACTAATAATTGGACCTATTATAGGAAATTATTCATCTATACTAGTTCCTTTTGCAGCAGGAGGTTTTATATATCTCGCTTGTTCAAATCTAATGCCTGAGCTTCAGAAAGATATTGAATTGAAAAATTCTATTATCCAAATTTTTGGTATATTGTTAGGAATAACTGTTATGATTGTTTTACTTACAATAGGTTAATTCTCTGTTAGAAGTCCTTCATTTTCTAAGTATCTTAATTCAGTTTTTTGCAAATACATATGCGCTTTTCCTATTCTTCCTAAGAGTTTTATATCTTCTTCTAGTAATGATCTTATCTTTTCTGGTTCGTCTGTTTTTGCAGATTCTAAATTTGTGTACATTCTTTCCAATACTTTGTTTGTTAAATTTGCAAGAGAATCATGTTTTTTAGCAAATCTTTCAAACACAGGATGTTCTGCACAATAAGGGAATGCCTCTGCAAAGTACCTTGCTGTTAATCTTAGGGTTGGTATAGATACATGTTATACGACATCGGATATGATGCCACATAATTAACAAAAAATGGGGGAACTTTATGTTCCCTCCAAACAATCTTTGTTTGGCGACAAAGAAATTGGAGGTGTTCCCCTATGAAATATGACAACGAATTTGTTAAA
>JACRAC010000004.1 GCA_016213555.1 Candidatus Aenigmatarchaeota archaeon
GAAGCTTCTGATCTTTTTCCATCTTTATATGATTCTGCAACTTTTACGTCATTATTTGCAGCATGAGAAACATATATTGTTGGTCTAGGGTTAGGAGTTGGTGTTTGTGTAATAGGTAATTCTCTACAACCATTTGAAAATAACATTCCTGTTAAAACTGCTATACTAGCTACTCTCCTTCCTATATTTGTTACTGGTTGTGGCATTTTGTAAATATTAGATTTGTTACCAGATGCTAGTTCACTTGCTTCTTTTCTAGCTTGCGATTCATAATTCAATGCTACAACACTTGTTTTTGTAAGCCTTGCCATAAGTTCACTATCTTTGTCAGCGTATTTTTTGAAAATATCTGGTATCTCTGCTCTTAAACTTGCTTCAAATTCAGGTCCGCTAGTTGATTTTTTTCTAATATCTATAGCAGTAGCAACAGCTCTATTCATATCTTCTATAACACAAGCTCTATATTCTGGAGAATCATAAACAGCAGCTAGTTGACCAGCATTGTCTCCATATATTTCAGTAACTACTCTTTTTCTTTGAGATGTTAATTCTTGTATAAATGCATCTATTTTTGGCTGTAAGTGATTTTCATTGAATCTTTTATTATGTATTGGAAGAACTTCTTCTAAGAAGCTTTGTTCTCTTCTAGAAATATTTATCTCAGCTGCTCTTGTTTGTACAGCTGAATTATAAT
Source organism: Candidatus Aenigmatarchaeota archaeon (assembly GCA_016213555.1). Classification (GTDB taxonomy): domain Archaea; phylum Aenigmatarchaeota; class Aenigmatarchaeia; order GW2011-AR5; family JACRAC01; genus JACRAC01. Next base: position 695 of record JACRAC010000004.1, read on the forward strand.
CATTGTTCAAAGACCTTACTTCTGAATAAGCTGATTCTAAAGCATCTAGAAACCCTGTCTCAAAAGTTGTTTCATTTCCTGTTCTTGCAATTTTTTCTCCTTTCAAATATCTTGTTAAACCAGTATCATATTGTGTTGCTAAAGCGTTTGTAGTTCTTACTGCATCTTGTAGAGCGAAATTTTGGTCTTCTATCAATGCAGTTTGGTACGCATTCAAGAAATCTGATCTAACATTTCTTATTTCTTCATCTTTAGAAGTTCTTAGCTCGCTTGTAGCTAGATATTTAGCTGGAGCTACTTTAGAAACATAAGTACTTACTGCAGTTCTTGCATTATTCCATAAATTAGCTATACTCATTATATCACTTTAGTAACAACCCTAAGGTGGCAAATCTTTAAATACCTTTTGGTTAAAGAAAAAAATACCTTAGTTTTAATACTTTTTATATGCTTCTATTTTTCATTATTTTTCCAGTTCTCTTTGTTTTTTATCCAAGTCTTTCTCTCTGTTGTACTTTCTCATTTTTTCAAGCATTTTGTCTAATTCTCTAACAGTTTCTTTACTAGGCTTCTCAATAATAGGTCTTTGTGAGTTTTCATCTGGATTTTTGCCATTTGTTATAGTTGTACTTGGACAATTTGTTTTTTCAATTGGAATATTATTAGCACCTTGTCTTCCTGCAAAATAAGATCCGACTGCTAATAATCCTGTTATTAATGTAAAGGCTGCTGCAGTTTTCAAAGAGTTTTTTACTCCAGAATATTTATCAATTGGCTGTTCAGCAGTAGCTTGTTCTAAAATTTCTGAGGCAGTAGATTCTATTGGTCTCTTATGTTCATCAAGAATTTTATATAGTTCTTTGATTCCTTCTAAAATAATATCAAAATTTACTTTTCTTTCTCCATAATTTAGGCTGCTTGAAAGATTTACGAGTGCTTCGTGCTCAGTTAATCTCTGATAGTCACTTGTCCAAAGATCTGTGTTAGAAATATACCTAGTTTCAATATTTGATGTAAGATTTTCCATCTCGGATTTTATATAGACTAATACTCTTTGTACTTGCTGGCGTAAATATACTCTATGTTCTCTTTGCACAACAGATCTCGAGTTATCTATCAAATTAGTGTATGTTTTTAAATTTTCTGTTAAATTTGAAAAACTTCCGCCGGCTATTATTCCATCTATTTCAGTTCTTATAGCTTCATATTTTAATTGAATATCAGTTCTTGTATCTACAGGTTTTTTATGTTTTCTCGATCTAGACATCTTATAACTACTGACCAGAAACTATTAAAATGTTATATTAATGAAGAATTTGGACTAAGTTTGGTGCAAGGAAGATAAACAAGATGGCGTTGAATAATATATTTGTAAATACCCATGGAAGATGTTTTGCTGAATGACCTCTGAATAAAGAAGCTGTTATTATCATATTTACTACATTTATTCCAATTACTAAAGATAATCCTATAAAGGTTATTGAATGTGAAGCAGCAAGTGTAGCTGCTAAGTATCCCATTAAGCCATATTCTGGTATTGTCCATATTACATATACTCCAAAAAATCCAGCAACTGCCAAATGAAATACTATCAGAATAAGACCTACTGCTATTCCTGCTGTGGCTCCATATATAAATCCTGTAATTATAGCTGTAAATGCTACTAGCTCAAGACCTATATTTCTTATATGAGATTTTCCTACTACAAAACTCACTATTATTGAAGCTATTACTAATGACAAGACTAAAAGCCAGCTAAAGAAGAAGAATATTCCAACTAAAATAGCTGCTATTATCAAAACTATTTTTAAGTTCAAGTTCTCCAAAAACTTCTGTAAGACCTGCAAAATCATAAAATCTCTTCACTATACAACTTTTAATCTGTTTCAGATGTCTATTTTCAAATGAATATATTAGTAACAGGAGGCACTGGTAGCGTTGGATCAAGGTTAGTAATGCAGCTATCTAAGGATAATAGAGTATTTGTATTTACACGAAATAAAATAAACTCTGATAAAATACATTATATACAAACAGACCTTTCTAATAAAGATTCTTTACAAAAAGTAGATCTTAATGGTATAGATGTGGTTTATCATTTGGCTGCAAATTTAGATGAACAAGACCCAAAGATGTATGAAGAAAACGTTGAAAGCACAAAAAATATTATTGAATTGTCTAAAAAATCTAATGTTAAACATATTATATTTCTAAGTTCTTCAGGCGTCTTAGGAGAAACAGAAGAAGCTATGGAAGATGATGCTTACAACCCTAAAACCCTTTATGAGAAAAGTAAAACAGAGTGCGAAATTCTAATAAAGGAAAGTGGAATACCTTATACAATAATAAGAGCAAGCATAATAATTGCTCCTAATAAAATATGGATCTCTATAATTGGCGCTGCAAAAAAAGGCTTTCCAATAATAGGCTCTGGAGAAAATAAATTCCACTTAAGTTATATAGATGATGTAGTTTCTATACTTTTTTTAGTAAATAAGGATGAAAAAGCTACAAATCAAATATTCCATGTAGCTACAAAAGATGTTCCTACTTACAAAGATGTTTATAGAATGATTTGTGATGAGTTGAAATGTGAAATGACAAAAAAACATATTTCTGTATTTACAATAAAATTCATATTATTTTTTAAGAATCTTTTTACAAAAGATCCTGTTATTAATAATGCGAGTGTGGATAGACTTGTTAGAAACAGATGTTTATCAACAGAAAAATCTAAAGCTTTGCTAGGATTTGAACCTAAATTTACTACTCAACAAGCTCTAAGAGAGACAATAAAAAGTCTTAAACTGATAAGATTAGGATACTCAAATAAAGAGGTTGCTGAGGTTAACCAGCTAAAGAAGTGATTGATTATCAACTCGAAGAAGACATTAGGTCTTCTTGAGTCACCAAAAGCATAATATGCTTTTGAGTGAAAATAAGGGGTTCGATATGCATATAGGAAAAGTTGAGAAGTACATAAACAAAAAAATTGAAGAAGATGGAGCTATGATGAGTGTTGTTATAGATCCTGTTGATTATCCTTCACCTGAAAGAGCTGTTGCTACAGCTGTAGCTGCTGATAAAGCTGGCGTTGATTTGATAGCTGTTGGCGGCAGCATAGGAGCACAAGGTAAACTTCTAGATCATGTTGTAAAATCTATCAAGGAAGAAACTGGTAAAATGGTTGTATTGTTCCCTGGAAATATTGGAACTGTTACTCCATATGCAGATGGGATTTATTATATGTCTATGTTGAATTCTAGAAATCCTTACTGGATTACTCATGCACAAGCTTTGGCTGCTCCCTTGATAAAAAGCTTAGGTATTGAACCTTTGCCAATTGGATATATTGTTGTAGAACCAGGAGGTACAGTAGGATGGGTTGGAGATGCAAATGAAATTCCTAGAAACAAGCCTCAAGTTGCAGCTGCTTTAGCTCTTGCTGGAGAATTCATGGGAAAAAGAATAATATTTACAGATGTAGGTTCTGCTGCACCAGCTCCTGTGCCAGTAGAAATGGTTAGTGCTGTGAAGAAAGCCATAACAATTCCTTATTTGGTTGCAGGTGGTATAAGGACGCTAAAAGATGCAGGAGATATAATAAAGGCTGGAGCAGATTGGATTCAAATAGGAACTGCTGCTGAAAAAGCTAAAGATCCTGAAAAACTTCTAAAAGAATATGTTAAAGTTGTTAAGCAAGAAGGGAGAAAAAAGAATTTATAAAGACTTCTATCTTACTATAACTCTGATAAATATGTTTGGATTACCTAGTAAAAGATTAACATCAGATGGTGTAGCAGAAATAGTAAGAGATAATGGATATCTTATAGCAGATAAAGATGGTGTAGCTGCAGGTAGTTACTTAGGCAATTCTATTGGAATTCTAAGACCAACTGATGAATCTGGTAGAGCAGACTTTGTAGGAGTAATTAATTTGAATGGAAGAGTATCTATGGATATATATGGAGAGAATAATTTATTGGATCTTGTTTTTCTTTCTGGAGATTTAGAAAGAGCGTATGATATAAATGTCATTATAAAATATTATAAAGTTCCTAGAAGACAAACGTTTTCCCATGATTTTTCTTAATATTAAATTATTAATAAAATCAGAATATTTCCTAAGAAAGCTGTTAATGCTATTGTTATTGGAAATACTATTGTAAATCTTACACCTTCTTTTATTTCAATTTGCTTATTCTGATGCTTTATTTTCTCTACTTGTTCCTCAGTTAATCCTACCCATTCTTTTGAAGACGCTAAAACATCTCCTGCTTTCAGGTCTTTTGCAGGTATTTTTCTTTTGAAGACATTTTTCTCTATTTTTTTTGCGTATATTGTGAATATTAACATTCCTAATCCTGACAGCCATAATAGAATTAAAGGTCTCATAAATTCAGGATTGTAGTATGAAAATACTATAATAAATGGTAAGCTAATAAAAACTGCTGCTAGAAAATACCATCTTTTCTTTAGATCGCTAAGAAATTCATCTACAGGTATTTTTCTAAAACCTATTATCAATGAGTAAGCTATCAAGTAAATAATCGCAACTATTAGCAGGTTTGATATATAGTTTACTAGGAAAGAAAGGGATGGAATTAAGAAAAATAAGGCAGCTAATATTGCTGCATCACCATCTCCCCAAGCACCTGCTTTGTATGCTATCCAGCCTATAAAAGCTAAAAAACCACCTAACACTAATGAAGTAAATAGAGGAGTAAAATCTCCAAAGGTTACTGCATAAATATACCATATGAATATACCAAGAACTACCATTAGATATGGAATATCTTCAGGAAATTCTGTTGATTTTAGATCTAAGACGCCGGCTGTTAAAGATCCTATAAACGCTATTATTAAAGGAATTTCTAGCATATTTTCACACAATTGTTATAGCAAACCCAGTAAAGATTCCGGACATGGTAATACTGGGTTAACATATACAACAAAGAACAGAGCTCTTTGTGTACAACAGAACTGATGTTCTGTATGTAGCTCAGTATGAAATTATATCCTATTTATTTCATGGTAGAGCTATAAGAGGAAAGTTTAAAAGCAATGATTGTAAAAACTATATAGTAGACATACTAATTAATATTATAAATTGGAGGATATCATGATAAAGAGTCTCGGCATAGTGCTCGATGGCAATAGACGTTTTGCCAAATATCTTATGAAAAGGCCATGGGAAGGGCATAAGGTAGGATTAAATAAAGCAAGGCAAGCTATTGAATGGTCATGTGAATATGGAATAAAATATACAACTGCATACGTTCTTTCTTTTGAAAATCTAAAAACCAGGCCTAGAAAAGAGTTAGCCTATATTTTCAAATATCTAAAAGAGGAAGCTGAAGCTATACTTACTGATAAAAATCATATAGTGAATAAAAATAAAATAAAAGTAAGATTTATAGGAAGAATTCATCTACTTCCTAAAGATGTTGTTGACAAATTGACTTCAGTTGAAGAGGCGACAAAAAACAATAAAAATTATTATCTAAATATTGCTATTGCTTATGGAGGACAGCAAGAGATAGTTGATGCTGTAAAAGTAATAATGGAGAAAAGTATGAAAGGGTTGATATCACCAGCGCAATTAAATGAGCAAATAATTAAAGAACATTTGTATACTAATGGACAACCTTATCCTGATCTTATAATAAGAACAGGAGGAGAAAAAAGATTAAGCAATTTCCTACCTTTTCAATCAGCTTATTCTGAGTTGATATTTTTGGAAAAAAAATGGCCTGAGATACAAAAGCAGGATTTTTTAAATGCTTTTAAGGAATTTGAGCAAAGAAAGAGAAGATTTGGCTCTTAATTCCTTATAGAAAACAACAAATTCGTTTTCTGAAAGGTTTTAATAGTTTTTTTCTAATTAATCAGGATATAGTAGGGGACAATAGTCTTATAAATTTCAAAAAAATGGTTTAATATGGCTCAAGAAGAAAAACAGCAAATAAAAGGTATTGTTAGAATAGCTGCTTCAGATGTACCTGGAGTTCTTCCTGCTGTCAGAGCCCTAAGAAGAATAAAGGGAATTAGCCATCCATTAGCTCACTACATTTGTATAGAAACTAAAACTGATCCAAGCAAGAAAGTTGGATTGATGAGTGAGGATGAAATTAAAATATTAGAAAATTTTGTTAAAGATCCTAAACTACCTTCACACTTACTTAATAGACAAAAAGACATGGACACTGGAAAAGATACTCATTTAATTGGAACTAATCTAGATTTTAGAAAAAGAGAAGATATACATTTTATGAGAAAAATTAGATGTTATAAAGGAATTAGACATGAGTTAGGACAACCTGTAAGAGGTCAAAGAACAAGATCTTCTTTCAGGACTCAAAAAACTGTAGGAGTTGTTAAGAAAAAACAACAACCTACAAAAGCAGCAAGCAAATAAGTGATGATATATGGGACAACCAAGAAAATCAAGAAAAACATGGAAAAGACCAAAGAGACCTTATGATAAAGATAGACTTATAAGAGAGAAAAAAGTTTTAAAGGATTTTGGTTTACGTAGGAAGAGAGAGCTTTGGAAAGCTGAAAGTATGCTTAGAGGCTTTAGACGAAGAGCTAGAGAACTTTTGGCACAACCAAATGAAAGAACACAAAAAGAGTTGTTTGATAAGGTGAATAAATTAGGAATGAAAGTTGAAAAATTAGATGATGTTTTAGTGTTAAAGTTAGATAATATTTTGTCAAGAAGATTACAGACAGTTGTATACAAAAGAGGATTAGCAAAAACATTGAAAGAAGCTAGACAATTCATAGTTCATAGACATGTTTTGATAAAAGACAAGAAAGTATGGTATCCAAACTATCTTGTATTAGCAGATGAGGAAGGAGATGTAAGTTTAGATGAGACTATCAGATCTCAGAAATTATCAAATCCTGAAAGTGTATAACTGCCTTTTTTCTTTTTGTAAAAGAAAAAAATGTAAGTTGCCAAATCCTAAGAAGACAAAAATCTTCTTGGATTTCTTAGAAGACTAATATCTTCTACAGAAAAAAGAAAATTAATATCACAGAGGTTTTAAAAATATGAGTACAAAAGAAAGAGTTGGTATAGCACATGTATTTTCATCAATGAACAATACAATAGTTCATATTACTGATATCTCTGGAAGTGAGACTGTTGCAATTGCATCAGGAGGGATGGCTACTGATAGAGATATGATGAAAGGAAAACCTTTTACAGCAATGAGAGTTGCTCAAAAGGCTTCTGACAAGGCAAAGCAGTTTGGAATAACAGCTTTACATATAAAAATAAGGGCACCTGGGGGAATAAAATCTAGAATACCTGGACAAGGAGCTCAACCAGCTGTAAGATCATTAGCAAGATCTGGCTTTAGAATATTGTCTATAGAAGACGTAACTCCAGTTCCTCATGATGGTTGCACGAAAAAAGGCGGGCGGCGCGGTCGTAGAGTTTAGATTAATTAGTAGTAATATTAATTCATAAATTTCTCTGCCTCAGTCTTATTTTTTATGAAATAAATAGGAAATTTTCCTGTTCTTTCTCCTGGAGTGTTTGTTCTATACTCTAAAATATCTACAATATTTAATTCTTTTAGTCCATAAGTATTTTGAGATTTGCAATGAATTCCATTCATTAAATTTAGAATACTTGTTGATCTTACATCCAATTCGAAACATAATTCTTTTGTAGATTTTGGTTTTTCTAAAAGAGATTTTATTATTAATTTCTTGGTTTCTCCTATACTTCTTCTGTACCATTTTCTATTTTGTCTTTTAATTGTAAATTCTATTCTTTCTCTCGGTTTTTCTGGGAATTTCCCAACCTCGTAATGGGCTTTTGAAATTTCCCAGACGTCTCTTGATAACTGTTTATTTGATACAGAAAAAGATACCATATCTTCAACCCAACCATCATCTGTTATGGCAGCTTTAATTATTTCATTTGCTATTTCTATATCTTTTATAGCCAATTCTTTTAATTCTTCAGGAATTGTTGCTTCTAAACTTTTGAAAGAATTTGGATTCAAAAACTCTTTGATTATATGAATTATTACATGTGGCAAATATAATTGTTTATCTTTTTCAAAAAATTTAATTTCTATTTTTCCAAAATTCCCCAATCTTATTTTGTGATAATCTAAAAGTTCCTTTTCAAACGCCAAAAAATAGCTGTATCTTTTTGACACACATCCATCAAAAACTAAATGTGAATAAGCATAAACAAGATCTTTTAATAAAAGAGGTAATTTTGGATTATAAATTCTTCTTTTATTATCGCTTCTTATACCTAAAGATTTTATAGATTTTTCAACTTCTTCAACACTAAATATACATATCTTTCTTAGATAATCCAATTGGTTTATTGTTAATCTAGTTTCTTCTCTCCATATCTTCAATACCTGTTCATCATATGTATTCAATATTTTTCCCAATCCAGTTTTTGTATTTAATCCTATAGAAGCAGTAGCAGTTCTTAGTAATCTTTCTCTAAAGTCTTTATCTAACTCTACATACATATCTCTAGGTAGATCATTGAAATGATATTCATTTTTTAACATAAAATTATCTGGAATTTTGTCTATATACCACTTTGCCTAGAGAGCTCAAAAACTCTAAAATATATGTTCTAAAATACTACTCACTAGAAAGCTATAATCTGCTCTAAAGAGAGTTTTTATACTTTTCTATTAAATATGTTATACTTGAAAGACGTTATTCTAAGTCTTTCTGTATTGAAGAATATCATCTAAATTATGTTCTTCAAATATTCATTAGGAGGCTAAAGGGGCTTAAAATATGGATGTAAAAATTTTAGAAAAATCTGATAGAAAAATCGTAATGCAAATAGATGATATTAATCCAGCTTTTGCAAACTCTCTTAGAAGAATAATGCTTAACGAAGTTCCTATACTTGCAATAGAAGATGTTGAATTTACTGATAATAATTCTGGATTTTATGATGAGGTTTTGGCTCATAGACTAGGATTAGTACCTTTTACATTTTCAAAGCTTAACCTTAAAAGTGAATGTAAATGTGGTGGAAAAGGATGTTCAAACTGCGAGGTACAATTTACATTAACTAAAAAAGGACCTTGTTTGGTAAAGTCTGGAGATATTATTTCTTCATCTTTAGATGTAAAACCTATTGACACTGAAATACCTCTTGTAGAATTACTTGAAGGGCAGGCTGTAAAACTGCAGGCAATGGGACATTTAGGAACAGGAGCTGAACATGCAAAATGGCAAGCTGCTGTAGTAGGATATAGATATTTTCCAATTGTAAAAGTAACTGATAAAAGTGATTTAGGACCTGCTATGAAAGTATGTCCTAATGGAGTTTTTGGAAAGAAGTCAGATGGCTCTATAGGAGTTGTAAAGGCTATAAATTGTGATCTTAACATGAGATGTACTGAAGTTTCAGACGGAGTTTCTATAAGTCACGATGATACAAAATTTATTTTCACAATAGAGTCTGTTTCTGGGCTAAGTGCTGAAGATATTTTTTCTCAATCTCTAGATATTCTAGGAGAAAAAGCTAAAGAATTTGTAAAGGCTGTTAAGGCTGAGGTTTAGTTTTCATAAATAGTTTTTATTTTGCAAAGTTCTTGAAATCCTTCTTTACCATGTTCTTTTCCTATTCCAGATAGTTTATGGCCTGAAATAGGATTATTTGGAGAAAATTTCATTTGAAGAAGATTTATTTGTATTGTTCCAGCGTCAATTTTTGCTGCTACTCTTTCTGCTTGCTTCTTATCTTTTGAAAAAACAAAGCCTCCTAATCCATATATAGTATCATTCGCTATTTTGATAGCTTCTTCTTCTGTTTTAAATGATATTGCAGGAAGAACAGGTCCGAATACTTCTTCATTCCAAATTTTCATATCTTTTGTTATGTTTGTCAAAAGTGTTGGTGTATAGTAAGCTCCTTTTAATTTGTCAAACCTCTTACCTCCTGTTAATATTTTTGCACCTTTTGAGATGGCGTCAGTTACTTGAGTCTCGAGTAAAAATAGTTGATCTTCAGATATCATACTTCCTATATCAGTTTCTTCTTTTTCAGGATCTCCTATTTTTTTAGATTCAATATAGTCTTTTAGTTTAATTAGAAAGTCATTGTAAATAGACTCATGTACTATTGCTCTTTTTGCTGCACTACAAGTCTGACCACAATTAACAAATCTTCTCTGGTAAACAATTTTAACTACTTCATCTATGTTGTTATTGTCAAAAATAATAATAGGATTTGAATCTCCCATTTCTAGTACAGATTTTATAAATTTGCTTGCTGCTGTTTTGTATATTGTTTTTCCAACTTCTGAGCTTCCGGTAAACCACACAAAATCTATCTTCTGATTTAGAAGAAATGATCCTTCTTTTCCATCTCCATATATTTCAGAAAAGATTCCTTTAGGCAAATCTGAGTTTTCAATAACTTCTTCAATCAATTTTCCAGTAAGTGGACATAATTCTGAGTGTTTCATTACTACAGTGTTTCCTACAAGTAAATTTGGAATAACTCCCCAAACAAACATCATGAATGGAAAATTCCATGGTAGTATAACAGCAGCTACACCAAATGGTTCATAAACTATTTTTTCCAAAGATTTTTCATCTTTATACATTACTTCATCTTTATACATTACGTTATCTTGAATAAATTTCTCCACACTTTCAAAATAATAGTTGAAATAATCAAAACTTCTGTTTAGTTCTGATTTACTGTCTCTTATTGTCTTTCCTGTCTCTTTTGTTATCAAAAAGGCTATTTCATCTCTTCTTTCTTCAAATTTTTTAGAAATAGTTTTGATAATTCTTATTCTTTCAGATAATGGAGTGGTTTTCCAAACATCTTTTGCGTTGTTTGCTAAAACTACCTTTTCATTTATTTCTATTTCAGAAGAAACATTTACCTCTCCTATAGTTTCATAGTTTTTCGCAGGATTTGTAGAAATTAATTTTTTCATATAGTTATTAGGAAGCGTAAATATTTATTCTTCAGAGCCTGTGTCTTCTTTGCCTGTTAGTAATTCTCCTATTATGTTTGTTGAAATAAATTTCTGTATTCTATCTCTGTCTTCTGGGAATAATGCTATAGCCTGCCTGAACTTAACATCGGCCATATCTGGTGTTAAGCTTTCTAAACTGATAGCACCTGCTTCTTTTGCTAGTTGACCTAATTCATACCTACCAAGTATTACACGACCATCATCAAACGGTGAAAGAACTCCTATGTGCACACCTGCTTCTGTTGCTGCACCAATAACATCAATCCAAGAATATGTAGTTCCATATTTGCTGTCATACCATTCTCTTTGAGGAATTCCTCCAATTCCTTTGCATTCCAATATAAGCCCTTTTATACGATTATTTTTTATCAGATCCATTGCTATCCATGGAGGTGTGTCTGCAGATACTTTTAATGTTGCAACGTTTTTTTCAAGAGCTGCATCTATTCTAATATCTTGGACAGCTAGAACAGGATCTTTATATTTCAACCCTTCATCAAAATGTATACTTGGCCAAATTTTTGCAACAGGATATCTTCCTGGTGTATAGAATGCATTGAAGTTGGATTCTGAACGTTTTCTTACCCTGCTTCCATCCCATACATCTCCAATGCATACGTTATAAACTCCTACAACATTGTTTCTATGAAAAGCTGCTGCAACTCTAAATGCATTTGAAAGCTGAAAAATAGCTTCTGATCCAGGTTCATCTTTTGCCATTTGTGCTCCAATAATTATAAGAGGTTTTTGTAAAGTTGATTTGAAAAACATACAAAATGCTGCAGCTGTTTCTGCTAAACTATCTGTTCCGTGTAAAAGAACAAACGCGTCATGATTTTTATAAACAGACGCTATCTGTCTAGCCATCATTAGTCTTTCTGAATGCATAATATCAGTAGAATCAAGAAGATATTTGAAATCTGCTAAAGTTAGATTTACTTCTTTTGGAACCACAACACCTTCTACAAGTTCTGCAGCTGATTTAGCAGGTCTAAGAGGTTTTCCTATTGAGCCTATGGTTCCTCCAGAGTTTAGTACAAAAACATTTACTTTGTCTTTCAAGCTTTACCACCATTTTTTTCAAAGAATTCGATAATTTTTTTATGGTTACCTCGTTTTGCGTCAATTAAAGGTGTAAATCCCCATCTATCTTTTGGGTTTATATTTACGTTTTTCTTTACTAAGAAAGTTACAATATTAAGATTTCCTTCTGAAGCTGCTAAATGCAATCCTGTTCTGCCATCATAGTCTGCTGCATTTAAGTCAATGCCACCAGCTACTAATCTCTGTAATTCTTGTAAATCTCCCTGAGCTGCAGCCCAACAAACAGCTAAAGCATCATTTATTTTATAAGCTAGTGTATCTGCCATATCAATCCCGTGCATTATTTTTTTGTAGCAATGCTATGATTTTTTCATAATTTCCTCGTCTTGCGTCTGCCAAAGGAGTTCCTCCCCATCTATCTTTTGGATTAACGTCTACGTTTTTAGATATTAAAAATTCAACAACATTCAAATGACCCTCTGAAACTGCAAGATGTATTGGTGTTCTATTATCGTAGTCACCTTCATTCAAATCCATTCCTGTAGATGCTAGTCTTTGGACTTCAAATAAATCCCCACGACTTGCAGCCTCTATTAGTGCCATTACACCTTTCATTCTAACTTCGTTCTTAGTAAGTCTTGGATTAATTTTATCAGAAGTCTTGATCAAGCTGTCATAATTATGAAAATTAAATCTTTGTATAAGTTTTTGACAAAAATCTAAACCGCGTACAGAAATGGCATCTTTATTTATTTTTGGAGACCATATTGCTATTCCCATTACATTTGGTATAACTATCATAATTACACCAGAGATACTGCTTTTAGCTGGAAGACCTATTGAAAACGCAAATTCACTAGAGTATTCTTCCATTCCAGATGAGTACATCAATGACAAGCAGTTTTTAACAGTTTCTGGTTTTAATATTTGCTCTCCTGTTTTTGGGCACATTCCTGCATTTGCAAGCGTGGCTGCTATGACAGAAAGAGCTTCTGTTGTAGTTTCTATTGATAGGCATGAGAAGAGAAATTCTATGTAGTCGTTTATATTAGTTCCTTTAGGAAACAGATTGTTTTGTCTCATGAAGTATGCTAAAGTAAACTCTATATCTGCCACACCTTTTTCAGATAAAACTGCTTTGTTATTAAAGCTGGGTTTTATTCCTCCTGATAAATTAGTCCATATATTTTGCACAAAATTGAATTTTTTATCTGAATTTAGTTCAGGTTTTATAAGTGAAGATATCATTAACGCACCGCCTGCATCCAAAGGATTATGAGGCAACCCTTCATTATTTAACATAAGATAATGAAACCCTTTTTCTTTAGGAGCTCTTCCAATATGTTTATGAACCTCTTCTTGTCCTAAATCTTCCAATGCGATGCAATAGTTGATAGGTGTGCATAAAGATCTTGCTAGAAAGGGTCTATCATGAGGGCCTAGGTTTAGACGTTGTCCATCTATGGTGCAAATAGATATAGAATAATTTTCTGGATTGACAATTTTTAACTCTTGAATATGCTCAGAAATTTCACCTTCTTTATTAAGAATAGTTCTATTGTAAATATTTGTGATAAAGCTGTAAAAATTGTTAAAATCCGGTATAATTAATTTGCCTGTCATAGCTTTTTCTATCAAAGTTATGTTAGGACTTACAATCTTTCTAAATTCTTCAGGATATATTCTTGAATCGTCTAATTTGTTTAGAGCTTGTACAGTTTCTTTTATTCTTAAATCATCCTCTAGAATACCATGTCTATTAAGAGCTTCTATTATGTCTGATTTTTTAATGCTTCCATTGGCTTCTATATCTAATGCATCAAATATGTAATCAATAGTGTCTTTAGGTTTTTCCATTACCTCACCCAACTAAAGGTTACTAACACGATAAAAGAATTTAATACCAGACTAATCACAAAAGTTATTTGATTTTTAATCTGTATTCTTGTAAGGTAGGTATACAAAGAAAATTCTAAATCCTTTCTATTTCTAATATAGTTATGAGATATGTTGTAAAATTAATTTTACAGGTCTTTCATTTTAAGGTGTAAAAATGAAATATTCTTCTTTAATCCTAGTTGCTATTTGTGTAGTTGTATTTGTTCTTCAGTATTCTATTACTGGCTTTACAGATACTTTTGTACTGGATTCGTCAAAAGTTTGGCAAGAACCTTGGCGTCTTATTACTAGTATATTTCTTCATGGTGGATTAGAACATTTGGTATTCAATATGTTTGCTTTAGCACTTTTTGGATTTATTCTTGAAAATACTATTGATACAAGAAAATTTCTATTTTTATTCTTTGTTGGAGGTTTTGTAGCAAGTATATTTTCTGCTATCTTCTACTCTAGTAGTCTAGGAGCAAGTGGTGCAATATTTGCTGTAATAGGTACGCTAGCTATTGTAAGATGGAAAATGACTGTATGGTTTTTTGGAATACCTATGCCTATGTTTGTAGCTGCAGTATTATGGGCAATTACTGATATTGTAGGAGTATTCTATCCTAGTAATGTTGCAAACTTTGCCCATTTAGCTGGGTTGGGATTTGGGATTATTTTCGCTTATTTTGTTAGAGAATATATTGATAAAGGAGAAAAGAAGAAAAAAAGAGTTATAAAGGATGATGAAATAGATGAATGGGAAGATTTTTATTTTAGAAAGCCTAAATAAAAACAAACTCTATTTTAATAGTTTACTGCTGTATGAAAATTATGTATAGATCAAGAAAAAGTGGTATATATCATGTCCAGGATAGATATATAACAGGTAGAGAATATAGATCAAGATTTAGTGGTGCAATTGCTGAAACTCGGAACATGGTTAAAGGTCTTTGGCATGATTGTGAATATGCTTTGGCTGCTAAAGCTGCAATAAGTTGCCTCTTATTGCTTTATCTATGGGAAGTCCTGTTTTTGATGGTCATAGATTTTTCGAAAGACTAAAATAATTAATACAAGACTATACAAATTCTCTTATGTTTGAGGTTACTTGTGTTCTTGGAAATAGAATAAAATTGGCAAATGATAGGTACATACATATTATCCTTAAGCATCCTGAATTAGAGGGAATGGAAGATGAGATAAAGAATACATTAATACAAGCAGACTTTATCCAAAGAAGTGTTTATGATTCTCAAATATTTTTATATTATAAAGAGTTTGGCAAGGATCAATATTTTGTGGTTGTTGTAAAAGTCTTAAATAAAAGAGGATTCATAATAACATCATATATAGCAGATGTAATTAAGAAAAGTGAGGTCATATGGAAAAAATGATGTTTTTTTATGATGAAGAAGGAGATGTTTTAGATATATCAATAGGAAAGCCAAAAAAAGCTCTTTCAGAAGAGTTAGGAAATGATATAGTTATTAGGAAAGATGAGCAAGGAAATATAGTAGGATTTACTATATTGAATTTTGAGAAAAGAGCTGAATCTGACAAAGGGTTTAAGGTGCCTATTGGAGCAGAATTTGAATTATCCAAATAATTTCCAATTCTTTAATAGTTCTATTTATAAAATTTCAAATATAATGAATAATACTCTTTGTGCGGGGGTTCCCGAGTGGCCAAAGGGGTAGGACTTAAGTTTATCTTAAGTGATGAGTGGATTTTCCAAGATGATAAATTCATAATGACAAAAAAGAAATCCTATGGCTTAGTGCCTTCGCAAGTTCGAACCTTGCCTCCCGCATAGTTTCTTATTTAGAATTTGAAATATTACCTCAATTTTCAATTACATTATTGCAAAATAGCAAAGCAATTTATAGTGTTCTTATTAATTATTATTGGGGTTGAGTTCTGATATGATTAGGGATGGGTTAGGATTGTCTTATGATGATGTTCTTTTGGTTCCTAGAAGAAGTAGTATAAGTTCTAGAAAAGATATTGATGTCAAAGCTACATTGACAAAAAATCTTATTATGAATATTCCAGTCATATCTGCAAATATGGATACTGTTACTGGATGTAGAATGGCTATAACAATGGCAAGATATGGAGGAATTGGTATAGTACATAGATTTATGACAATAGAAGAGCAAATAGCTGAAGTTTTGAAGGTCAAGAGATCTGAAAACATAATTATTGAGCAACCTTATGTTCTAGATCCAGCAAAAACAATTGGACAAGCACTATCTTTTATGGAAGAACATGAAATAACAGGTATTCCTATTGTTTCTGAAGGTAAATTGGTTGGAATGCTTACTCAAAGAGATGTTATGTTTCAGGATAACTTAGATATATCTATAGATTATATCATGACAAAGAAAAACGATTTAATAACAGCCAAGTTTGGAATAACTCTAGAAGAAGCAAAAGATATTTTAAAAATAAATAGAATAGAGAAATTGCCATTGGTTGATGATGAGGGAGTTCTAAAAGGACTTATCACAAGTAAAGATATTTTAAAGATAAAGCAATATCCAAATGCTTTCAAAGATGGGAAAGGAAGATTAAGAGTTGGTGCTGCTATTGGAGTTAAGAAGGATGATGTAGAAAGGGCAATCGCATTGTACAAAGCAGGTGTTGATGTATTGGTTGTTGATGTTGCGCATGGACATTTAGATCTTTCAATAAATATGACAAGAACCTTGGTAAATACTTTAGGAGATATTGATATTATTTCTGGAAATGTTTGTACAAAAGAAGGAACAGAGGATTTAATATCTGCTGGTGCTTCTTGTGTAAAAGTTGGTGTTGGACCTGGCTCTCATTGTTCAACAAGAGTAATTGCAGGAGTTGGTGTTCCTCAGTTAAGTGCTATAATAGAATCTTATGAGATTGGAAAAAAATATAATGTTCCAATAATAGCAGACGGCGGAATCAAGAATTCAGGTGATGTTACAAAAGCTTTAGCAGCTGGGGCATCTAGTGTAATGATAGGTGGAATGTTTACAGGAACAGATGAAAGTCCTGGTGTCTTAATACATAGAAATGGAAGAAAGGTTAAACTTTCAAGAGGAAGCTCTTCTTTTGGAGTAAATGTTGCTAGAAGGAAAATGGATAATAAAGAAGTTATAGATGATATTGTTCCAGAAGGCGTTGAAGGAATTGCTGAATACAAAGGATCTGTTGTTGATGTTATAAATCAGCTTATTGGTGGACTTAGATCTGGAATGAGTTATTGTGGTGCAACAAATATGACAGAATTGAGAAAAAATGCTGAATTTATCAGAATAACGTCAGAAGGAATGAGGGAGAGCAAGCCTCATGATGTTGATATTATAAGATAAATATATATCACTCATTCTAATTTATTTAATGAATAAGAAACTCTTGATTGGTTTAATCATAATATCTGTTCTATCATTAGTAGTATTTGCTCAAGAATGTGAATGTAAGTATGTACCTACAAAAGATTGCCCTAATGGCGGCAAAACATATTTGATATATTTAGAGGGTCCTGATCATAATGGTGCTATCAGGCATCAGGATGGAACTGATGCTTCTGTTACTCTAAGGAGATTAGGAATACAGCCTTACTATACTTCAATAGTGTATAATCCATATAATGATAATGAAGCTATTTCTAATGCTAAGAAAGCTTTGAAACAAATAAAAAATGTTGCCACAAAATGTGATACTACTATTCTTGTTATAAATGCTCATGGAAGCTCTGATGGAATTTATATGAAAACCACTCCTACAGAAAAGGAGAAAAGAGAACTTGGAGACATTGCTTTTTTAGCTAATAATATAGCCAAAGGCGATCTCATAGATTTTATGGAAGGTACACAGGGAAAAAAGTTTATCTTTTCAGGCACATGCGGATCAGGAGCTTTTATGAAAGATACGATCGATTATATTAATAGATATTCAACCAAAGCTAAAAACACTTTATTTATATCTGCTACAGGAGATTCAGAACCATCATATACACAATGCTCTGTTTTTGGCGGCAAAACAACTTTTCTTTCAGTATATTTCCAGAAATTGCTTGAAAATTGCGGCAGAATTAGAAAATCCTTAGTTGATACAGTGACTTCTTATTCTGGTGCGAGTAGTATTGGATATTCTAAAGATCTTGTTGATCAAAATAAAGGTTTGAAATTTCCAGATGAAACAGATCAAATGCTTACTAGAAATGGTTTGTTGTTGTGTAGATCTAAATGCAAATAATTTTTACTACAAATATATATGCGAATACTTATTTCTGTACATAAATACCAATAAAAAGCTCCTGTTGAACTCTTTTCGGGTTTAAATATATTTGTTTAATTATCAGATAGATAGACATTAATGGTGTGATGAATGAAAGTAACAGGATCAACAAATCCAGAATTAAAGAAGATTATACTAAGTCTTAAAAAACTTAAAAAATACCCTGCTTTGGTAAAACATTTGGAAAGACCAAGAAGAAAGAAATCAAGTCTAAATGTAGCTGATATTGAAAAAATGAATGAGCATAAAATAGCAACAGTAGAAGTTCTAGGTGCAGGTGACTTATCAAGAGCTGTTACAGTATATTCTTGGAGATATTCAGCTTCAGCAAAAGAAAAAATACACAAGTCAGGAGGAAAAGCTTTGAGTTTAGACGATCTTGTAAGAAATAAAGATGATGTAGTGATTGTATGATTATTGATGCAAAAAATGCTTTAGCAGGAAGATTGGCTTCAAGCGTAGCTAAAAAGCTTCTAAAAGGAGATAAAATTGTTATAATAAATTGTGAGCAAGCAATAATTTCTGGAGAGCCAGAGGCTACAAGAAAGAAATATGCTGCCATAAGAGCTAGAGGGTCTCCTCAACATGGTCCATATTTTCCAAAAAGACCTGATTTAATACTTAGAAGAATTATAAGAGGAATGCTTCCATATAAAACTGGATCAGGAAGAAGTTCTATGAAGAGACTGAGAATATTTATAGGATTTCCAGAATATGCAGAAGGAAAACATATTATGGTTCCAGAAGAAGCTTTGAGAGAAGTTAAGACAAAATATATTACTATTGGAAATCTTGCAAAAGCATTAGGATGGAGAAATTAATAATTAAATAAAAGGTGTTTAATATCCTCAAAGAAGCTTTTGCTTCTTTTAGGATTTCAAAAAAGGTTTTTGAAATGGCAAAAAAAGAACAATCTATACAAACAACAGGAACAAGAAAGAAAGCTACAGCAATAGCAAATATTAGAAAAGGAAAAGGAATTATTAGAATAAATACCAAACCTTTGAGCATTCTAGAACCTAGATATGTTAGGATGAGAATC
>JACRAC010000019.1 GCA_016213555.1 Candidatus Aenigmatarchaeota archaeon
TGGCGCTGCAAAAGAAGTTTTCCAAGATTCAGGACAATCAAATCTGCAGGAAGATACATTTCTTCAGTGATCTATGAATACAATACGGAACGCCTAGAAACTTTATACATAATTATCATACGAAGATAGAAAAGAATCATTTTTATCAAAGAAGTTTCTTATAAGCCTAGTACAATATATGAGTAGTAACGTGGTGTAGATTATGAATGATAAAAATCTATTAGCATATTCTCCAAATGGATTGGATTTAGGTAAATATGCAGGATGGCAAACATTGCTTTTTACAACATCAAGAGCATGCAATCTTAGTTGTGATGGTTGTTGGACATCATCAACAAATGGTACCATAGCAAGACAGGCAAGATCTGGAGCTGGTTGGCTTTATGATGGAACTTATGGAATAAATGTTTTGGATGCAATATTGGATAAATTCTATGATGAACAAGGCAAATTGGTTGCTTGCATGTCAGAAGGAGAGCCATTAGTCGGCGCAAACTATCCGTTTATTTCTGAATTGATGAAAAGTACAGGAAAAAGAAAATTACCAGCGCTTCTTTTTACAAACGGAGTATATTTAGATAGAGATAAAATAGCAGAAATTTATGGTGAAAATGAACAAGTTTCTTATTGCATTAGTATGCAGACAGGACTAAGAGACAGATATGCAGGTGTTATGCTAACAGACAGACAAGCAAATGGAAATGAAAAAAGAACTTTTGATACATTAGTTAATAACTTTGATGTATGGAGAGATTATGATAAAAGTATCTTGGATAGAACAGGAAAACGCGGCATTGCTTTAAAATCTTATATTATTCCAGGAAAAACAACTGAAAGAGATCTGGAAGCATTGAGGCAAGTTAGTATAGAACTTGGAAATGTTCCATGGATTGTAACAACTATTGGCATGCATGTTTCAGATTCCTTAAAAGGAAAAATATCAGAACAAGATGAAGAAACAGCCAGATTAGTCAGAAAATACAATACAGGACCTAGTGCTACAGTTTCATTTGGCAGAACAGAAAATGAAAGATTATGTTCATATATTTCTAATGGATCATATCCATTTGAAAGTCCAGCAGGCCCTTTTGGAATAACATTTAATCCTTTTGAACAGGGGCAGATTCAGACATGTCCTTATCATTCTTTGATTGGAACAAAGGAATGGTTCAGTCTAAGAGATTACCTATATGCTATGAAAGAAAGCAGCCAAGGCGTTACTGATAATAAAGTAAGAGAATGGTTTGATGCTGCTGTAAAAGCAGAGACAATGGTAACAAGAGGAGCTTTTGATTTAGCAGGATATGAACATTGTCTTATGAGGCATTCAAGAAAACCAAGAATAGATCTGTTTATTGCAGAAGTCAATACTGAAATGGTTGAAAGAAGAAAGGAAGGAGCTCTAGATATAAGAGATGAAAAATATTTTGACAATGTTTTAAAAAATCTTGAACAAGCTATTAATAGTGCTTCAAGAAAAGTTCAGATTCAATGATTTTTAACCATATCTTTCTTAATCTTCTAATGAAACAAGAAATAGTATCTCCTGCAGGAGACTGGACAATGTTGAGAGCAGCTGTAAAAGCAGGAGCAGATGCAGTATATTTTGGAACAGATTCTTTGAATATGAGAATGAATGCAGAGAACTTTACCTTGGCAGATATACCAAAGGTTATTGAGTTCTGCCATGATAACAGCGTAAAAACACATCTTGCTCTAAATTCTATAATGTTCAACAATGAAATGAAGAAAATAGAAAATATTTTGGAGATTTGCAAGAAATCTGATTTAGACATGGTAATATGTTGGGACATGTCTGTTGTTAGAAAAGCTTTGGAATATAATATTCCAATATGTTTGTCAACACAGGCATCTGTGTCAAATGTAGAATCAGCAAAATTTTTCAAAGAATTAGGTATTCAGAGAATAGTTCCTGCAAGAGAATGTTCTTTAGAAGATATAAAAAAGATAAAAAAAACCGGCGTAGAAGTGGAAATATTTATCCACGGAGCTATGTGCGTCTCTATTAGTGGCCGATGTTTTATGAGTCACCATCTTTATGGAAAAAGTGCTAATAGAGGAGAATGTATGCAACCATGTAGATATGAATATAATTTAATTGATAAACAACAAGGAAAAGAATTTGTTATAGATGGAAATAGAATAATGTCGCCAAAAGATCTTTGTACAATAATGTTCTTTGATAAGTTAATAGATACAGGAGCAGATGCGTTTAAAATAGAAGGAAGAAAAAGAAGCCCAGAATACGTTCTTACAACAACAACTTGTTATAGAAAAGCTCTTGATCTTTATAGGAAAAAGCAACTAACATCAGGAAAAAAGAAAGAACTATTGAAAGAACTAAATACAGTATTTAATAGAGGATTTTCAAACGGCTTCTATCTAGGAAAGCCTTCTGACAATGATTTTTCTCAAACAGGAGCAAGTAGTGCTACAACAAGAAAGATGTTGATAGGAAAGGTAGTAAATATTAGTGGCAAAATAGCAGTCTTAAAAATAGAATCTCAGGAAATTAGGAAAGGAGATTTAATAAGCATACAAGGTCCTCAAACAGGAGTTGTTATGCATACTATAGATAAAATGAAAATAAATGATAAACAAGTAGAACTTGCTAAGAAAGCAGATTATATTACCATAGAGCTAGAAGAAAATGTTAATAAAAATGATAGCGTGTTTGCAATAAAAAATGTTTAGTTATTCACAACATTTGTTATATTTTTCTTTTGGAAGATTGTTAATTCTCTCAAAGCTTCTTCCACTTCCCTTTCACTTAATTCTTCATCGATCCAAGGATATATTGTTTCCTCTTCTTGTATATTATGTTCATCTAACAATTCCATTAACCAACTTTCTAATTGATCTGTATCCATATCCATATTTTCAAGCTTCTTATGTATTTTATCTAAATAATCTTTGATTTGCGTGTGGTGCATTCGTAAAAGAGCTATAGGATTTGAATTACTTGCAGAAGATTTCAAAGCCTTTTTCTTATCTTCTAAATAATTAAAAAGTATTTCTTCCTCCCAGATAATATGTCTCTGAAGCCCTATTTTAAAGTCATAAAAAAGTTTGTTTGCAATGTTAGGATCTATATATTTAGAGTTTTGAAACCCTAAAAAAATAGCATGCAATCTGTCGTGGTCTTCTGACATAAATTCTGTTATTCTATGAATCATAGTGGGCTCGCCCAGATTCGAACTGGGGACCTTCTCCAAATTGATTCTAAAATCGTCAAGGAGACATCATTTACGCGAATAGCAGATACATTTCTATATCTTTCATTTCTAACCGCTAGACTACAAGCCCTTTGCACTTCTAACTAGTTTAATACAAATACATTAAAAGACTTTTAGAAAGGTTATTTAAAAATTCTATCTAAAGCCAGATAATGGAAACACCAGATATAAAAAATCCTCAATTTGTAGATTTGCACATTCATTCAAAATACGCAAGAGCAACTAGCAAAAACTGTGACTTGGAGAATTTAGCAAAAAACGCTAAGATAAAAGGGTTAACAGTCTTAGGTACAGGTGATTTTACTCATCCCATTTGGCTTAAAGAACTAAAAAGTAAATTAGAATGGCAGGATGGAATATATGAATATGGTGGAATAAAATTCATGCCAACCACTGAACTTTCTTTAGTGTATACTCAAGGAGGAAAGGGACGGAGAATACATCATATACTTTTTGCTCCTAATTTAGAAGTGGTTGACCAAATAAATGCTTGGATAGATACTAAGGGAAGAAGAGACTATGATGGCAGACCTATATTTGGATTTTCGTCAATAGAACTAGTAGAAAAGATGATGACTATAGATAAAAACATTATGATAATACCTGCTCATGTTTGGACACCCTGGTTTGGATTACTAGGAAGCATGAGTGGATTTAATTCTTTGGAAGAATGTTTTCAAGATAAGACAAAAAATATACATGCAATAGAAACAGGCTTATCATCAGATCCTGCTATGAATTGGCGTGTATCAAGTTTAGACAAATATGCAATAGTATCTTTTTCAGATAATCATTCTCCTACACCAAATAGAATAGGTAGGGAATGTACTCTTTTCGATCATAAGGAAATAACATACAAAAAAATTACAGACGATATAAAGAACAAACAGTTTAAGATGACAATAGAATTCTTTCCAGAAGAAGGAAAATATCATTATGATGGACATAGAAATTGCGGAGTTTCTTTTTCTCCAGAAGAATCAAATAGGTTAAAAAAAATATGCCCTGTTTGTAAAAGACCAATGATAATAGGAGTACAAAATAGAGTAGAAGAGCTGGCAGACAGACCAGAAGGATTTGTACCTAAGAATGCTATTCCATTCAAATCTTTCGTACCATTGATAGAGGCAATATCTTTTATTGAAGGTACAAGTTCTACATCAAAAAAAGCTTCTGAACTTTATGGTAATATGATAGAACGCTTTGGAAATGAATTCAACATTCTTATTAACACATCTGAAGACGATCTTAAGAAATATACTTCTGAAAAGCTTACAAATTTTATAATAAGAATGAGAAAAGGAGACGTCAAGTTTATACCTGGATTTGATGGTGTTTATGGTAAGCCTATATTAGACCAGAACAATATTCCAAAGCTAGATATAAAACCTGATAAGCCAGATATAAAAAAGAAAACTGGTATTAAAATAAAAGAAAAGTCTTTGGGAGATTTTCTATCCAAGTAATTTATGATGTTCTATTTTTATGCATTTATCTTGAACAAATTCTATTCTATTGATTTCCGCTAATTTTTTAGCCTCCTCATTTTTTATTCCAATCTGAAGCCATATAACTTTTGGTTTTAGACGCAAAAACTGTTTTGTTATTTCTAAACATTCTTCTCCAGGTCTAAACACATTTACTATATCAACTTTTTCATGTATATCATTAATTGAACTATAAACTTGTTCTCCAAGAATTTCTGAAGCAGTAGGATTTATAGGAATTATTTTATATCCATTATCTTTTAGGTATTTAGCAACTTTATAAGAATCCTTAGATTCATTGCTAGATGTTATACGACATCGGATATGATGCCACATAATTAACAAAAAATGGGGGAACTTTATGTTCCCTCCAAACAATCTTTGTTTGGCGACAAAGAAATTGGAGGTGTTCCCCTATGAAATATGACAACGAATTTGTTAAA
>JACRAC010000021.1 GCA_016213555.1 Candidatus Aenigmatarchaeota archaeon
AGGAGGTGTCTGGGGACAAGCAGATGCAGTAAGAACTGCAATATCAAATGCATTAGTTGATTTTTCTAAATCTAGTGAATTAAGAGAAGCTTATTTAGATTACGACAGATCTATGATAATTTCAGATGATAGAAGAACTGAACCTCATAAACCTTCTAGAAGTAGTGCAGGTCCTAGAAGATCAAAACAACAGTCTAAGAGGTAGCATAGGATATTTAATTCTTTAGAGTATATATTTTGATATGACTTTTCATAAAATATTACTTGTAAATATTAAGGAAAATGATATAGAAACAAGTTATTGGAAACGTATAGATGCTTTAACAAAGAAAAAAGTATTTCTTCCTAAAGATAGTCCTGATATTCTAAAGGAGATAAAAGACGCAGATTGTTTATTGGTTGGATTTGCTACTCATGTGACTAAAGAACATATTGATGCAGCTCCTAATTTGAGATATATAGGAACATCTGCAGTTGCTTTTCATAATATAGATGCTGAGTACGCTAGAAAGAAGAATATACCTGTAACAAATATTGCAGGATATTGTACAGATAGTGTGGCTGAATTTATCATTGCTTCTATACTTAATGAAATAAGACATCTTGACGAAGGAAAAGAAAGAGCAAGAAATAATAACTATGATTTTAGAGGAATTACTCCATCTCAGATAAAAGGTAAAGTATTTGCTATATTTGGCTTAGGAAATATTGGAAAGAGAACTGCTGAGATAGCTCAAGGATTTGGAGCAGATGTTAGATATTGGAGTAAGCATAGGAAGAATGATTACGAACAAAAGGGATTAAAGTATGAGGATAAAGAAAGCCTTTTGAAAGATGCAGACTTTATTTCATTAAATTTTGCACATACCCCAGAAACAGAGAAATTTTTAGGTAACATTGAATTTTCTAGAATAAAATCTGGTGCAGTCGTTGTAAATACTGTTCCTATGGAGACTGTTGATTTAGATGCTCTAGAAAATAGATTAAAGAAAAACGATATGATTTTTATTTCAGATCATTCAGATGAGATGAAGAAAGATGATCTTACGAAAATAAAGAAATATAAAAACTGTATAACTTATCCTCCTATTGGGTTTAATACAAAAGAAGCGATAATAAATAAAAATAATTTATTTGTTGGAAATATTGAGAATTTCTTGAAAGGACATCCAACAAATGTTGTAAACTAATTCTAAGAAAGTAGTCTTCAAAATAAAAAAGTATATATATAACATGAATCCATATAATGTCATCAATAAATTAGGGTTAAAAATATTTGTTGATAAAAAGGTTCACAATTTTCTAAAGGTATCGGGATGAAAGATTTAGGAATAGCAGAAAGAACGCATGAAGCGAATATACAACAACTACTAAGAGAATTTGGTCCAAGAAAAGAAAGAGAAATAAGAACTGTTTATAACAAAAAGAGAGAATTTATAGAAAATAATTCATCTGCAATGGATTTCTCTCCAATTATAACATTCAAAAAAACAAGAGAAGCTCTTTTGAGATAATTTTTATTTTTTCTGAAAAAAACCAATTTCTATTTAGATTTTTCTACAAAATACTACGTTTTTATCTATTTAATCTAAAATTCTTTATTTAGAAGAAACAAATCAATCGAATTATTAAGCATTTAAATGTTTGGTTAGAATAAAATTAGATACTTATTCGGGTTAAATCATGGAGTATGACGTAATTGTTCTTGGTGGAGGTCCAGCAGGTGCTACAGCAGCAATGTTCTTGGCACAGGCTGGTAAAAATGTCTGTCTTATAGATAAAGCTAAGTTTCCTAGAGACAAGACTTGTGGAGATGCTCAGGGTAGAAAAGCAGCAAATGTTATGAAGAAAATAGGAATTTATGAAGAATATGAAAAGCTTCCTGGGCAGAAAATTTATGGTATAACACTAAGTTCTCCTAATGGTACTCAGATAGAAATTGATGTTGAAGACAGGGCTAATCCAGCTCCTGGATATGTTCATAAAAGAATAGTTTTTGATGAGTTTTTGTTCAAAAATGCAAGCAAAATGGTTAAAGTAGTAAAAAACATGCATGTAAAAGATGTTATAGTTGAAAACGGATATGTAAAAGGAGTTGTTGGTACAAATGAAAAAGGACAAGAGGAAGAAGTAAGAGCTAAGTTGCTTTTAGCTGCAGATGGTGGTACTAGCATAGTTGCTGCTAAATTTAAGTTGAATGATAATCCTCCAGAACATTTTATTTCAGCTATCAGAGCATATTACACAGGAGTAACTGGAATGACAGATAGAATTGAAATACATATGGTTGATGAATTGATACCTGGATATTTCTGGATATTTCCTTTGCCAAATGGAGAAGCAAATGTTGGATTAGGAATGATAGTAAAGGATATGGCTGAAAAGAAAATTAATCTTAAAGATGCTATGATCAGAGCTTTAGAAGTAAATCCTTTATTCAAGGATAGGTTTAAGAATTCTGAGCTTGTTGGTCAGATAAAAGGATGGAATTTGCCAATTGCAAGTCATCATAGAAAATGTTATGGTAATGGATTTATGCTTTTAGGAGATGCAGCTTCTCTTATTGATCCTCTTAGTGGTGAGGGAGTTGGAACTGCTATGATTTCTGGAGAGGTTTCTGCTAAGATTTCTATGGAAGCTCTTGCAAAAGGAGATTTTAGTGAAAAATTCTTAGAAAAATATGATAAAGAGCTTTGGGATGTTATTGGAGATGAAATCAAAACAAACTACAAGATACAACAATTAGGAAAGGACCATCCTGAATGGATTGATAAGTTAATGGTTAAAGCTAGTAAAGATGAAAAATTCAGAAAACTTTTCGAGTCAATGCTTCCTTATACAGGAGGTAGAAAGAAGCTAGGAAAAATGGATTTTATACGGATGTTTATCTAGAATAATTTTTCTTAAATATTTTTAGAAATATAGAAATTGATTTTAAATTATCTCTTTTTCTTAATCTTAATATGATTATTGCAACAGGTGCTGAAGCTATACTTAGGAAAGAAGATGGAAAGATAATAAAGGAAAGAATAAAGAAAAACTATAGATTGAATGAGATAGATGAAAAACTAAGAACAAGAAGAACAAAGCTGGAAGCCAACTTGCTTAGAGAGGCTAATCGAGTAGGCATAAATGTTCCTAGAGTTTTTGATAGTAGAAAATATGAAATAGATTTGGAAGAAGTTAATGGAAAATTAGTAAAAGATGTTTTAAATGAAAATAATATTCAAGATATAGCAGAAGAAATTGGTAGGTCTTTGGCCAAACTTCATGAATACAACATTATACATGGGGATCTTACTACATCTAACATGATTTTATCTGAAGGAAAAATTTATTTTATTGATTTTGGATTAGGATTTAATAGCTTGAAACTTGAAGATAAAGCAGTTGATTTGTATTTACTTTATCATTCTGTAGAAGCTACACACAGGAATTTACTCAATAAATTCTGGGAAATTATTTTAAATAGTTATAAAGCTCATTTCAAAGAGGCAGATCAAGTTATTAAAACATTAGAGCAGATAGAAAAAAGAGGAAGATATAAGAAAAGAGGTCCTAATTAATGTGATTTTTATGAGCAGCAAAAAATGGGTAAAATACGAAAAAGATGAAATAGAAAAGCTTATACTTAAGCTAGCTAAAGAGGGTCATAGCAATGCTAAGATAGGAATTATTCTTAGAGATCAATATGGAATACCAAGAGTTAGAGAGTTCAAAATAAAATTAAAGAAAGTTGTTGAGACACAACAAAAACCAGAAGTTCCAGAAGACATGTTTAATTTAATGAAACAGGCTGTTAATTTACATAGACACTTGCATGATAATAAACCAGATGCAAAAGCAAAGCACGGTTTGGAATATATTGAATCCAAAATCAGAAGATTAGGAAAATACTATGTAAAGAAGAAGACTCTTAAAAAAGGTTGGAAGTACGACATAGAACAAGCTAAGCTGCTTGTTAAGTAGCTAGAAATGCTGGAATGCAAACTATTCACGTTATTCGCGATGGACCTTTAGAATCAAGTCATACTATGATAAGAAATTTTTCTACTCCTATGGTTTACTGTGATGCTAATATGAGACTAGATACAGCTTCTGGGTTGTATGTTCCTATTTAGTTCTATAATAAAAAGATTGGAGATTCTATTTATTTATGAACTCTTCAATTTCTTCTAACAATCAACAGATGAACAGGCAGCAAATCATTGATTATTATTCTCAGGATTTTGTTCTTGAATCTATTGTTAAAGCTTCTAGAGACAGGGAGGCTGTTGGGGTTTTTTCTGATGGTGGATACGATAAAAGACCTAATGTTGTGAATTTCAAAAGTGATATATTGAGTATGGTAAAGAATGGAGTAACTTCTATACATTTGAGTGCAGAACACTGGACATATCCTATGCAAGTTAATGCTGAAACATACGAGCAGCTTCGCAAAGGATTTGATATTATTATAGATATTGATTCCAGACTTAGTTTGAATGATTCTAAAATAACTGCGGTTCTTATATGCGATTTGCTTGAAAAATATAATATCAGGAATTATGGAGTAAAATTTTCAGGTAGACGAGGATTTCATATATGTATTCCTTGGAAAATGTTGCCTAAAGAGGTGAACTTTAAGCCTATGCATAATGAATATCCAAAAGTTCCAAGAATAGTATCTGGTTTTATAAGACATAGTATAAAAGACAAGTTAGTTCAAGAACTTTTGAAAAACAACAAAGGTCTTGTATTTGAGGGAGAAATGGATCCTTATCAGTTTGTTGAGGTTGAAAAAGACTGGGGAAATCGTCATTTATTTAGAGCACCTTTATCACTAAATGAAAAAACATGGATGGCTTCTATACCTTTAGATTATAATGATCTCAAGAACTTTGATATTTCTATGGCAAATCCTTTAAAGGTAAAATCAACAAAAACTTTTTTTAAAGACTGTGAAGATGGAGAGGCTGATATATTATTGTCAGATGCTTTGGACTGGAATACAATAAATACAAAAGTTGAGCAAAAAAAGGAGATCCCAAAAAAACAACTTTCAACAAAAAAGGTTCCAGAAGAATTTTTTCCTCCGTGTATTAAACTTGTAATGAATGGATTGAAAGAAGGAAAGAAGAGAAGTCTATTCACAATAATAAATTTTCTAAAGTCTATGAATTGGAGTTGGGAGGAAATAGAGCAAAAAGTCTTTGAGATAAATGATAAGAATATTCCAAAGCTTCCTAGATCTGTGATAGCTGGACAGATAAACTGGGCTAAGCAGCAAAATAAACAAATTAATCCTGCAAACTGCAATGTTGAACAGTTTTACAAAAGTGTAGGAATATGCCAACCTGATAATATTTGCTCAAAAGAAGGGAAGATTGTCATAAAAAACCCTATGAACTATCCATTTATTATTTTGTCTAGAATAAAGAAAAAAGAGGATAATAAGAAATTAAAATGTTATGAATGCAAAAAAGAGTTTGATGATATGGATACTTTGAAAAAGCATAAAAGAAAGCATAAGCCAAGTGTGACTGCAAACGCTGCTAAGGTAAATACCACTATTAAGAACAAGCCTATTAAAAAGAATGCTGTAAAATAGTCTACATTTAAAAGTTAAGGCTATCTTAGATTTATGCTTACATTTGAATCAATAAGAGAGATTGAGAGATCTGAGAGAGATAGTAAGAAGTTACAGAAAATACCTGAAAATTTCTTTGATCTTGTAATAGATTATATGGATAAAAAAGACAGAATAAGAGAAAAAACTTCTCTAGAGCTTTTAGAAATAGAAAATGCCAAGAATACTGTAAAGAGATTATTAGATCTTAGAGAGAAAAAGGTAATGGAACTTGCTTTGGCATGCTCGAGAACAGGTACTGTTCCTGAAAATTTAACTATTGTCGAAAAAGATCTTTTTCAAAGGACTATTGATATTTTAAGAAAATTTAGGGATAGTGTCTCTGATGAAATGAAGAAAAAGCCCTCAGAAATAGTATATAAAGTTAAGAAATCAATACCTGATTTTATAGGACCTGATATGAAGGTTTATAACCTTAGGGAGAATGATATTGTATCATTACCAAGGGAATTAGTTGAGTTATTAATCAAAGAAAACGTTTTAGAAGAAATCAAAGAATAGTATTAAAATTTTATAGTATAAAATAATGGTGATTGAAAATGGAAATTCCAAAGAAACAGAGAAAATATTGTCCTTTTTGTAAGAAGCATACTGAACATAGTTTAGAAGATGCTAAGAGAAAACCAAGAAGAACCTTGGCAAAAGGTCAAAGAAGATTTTTAAGAAAAATGAAGGGTTACGGAAGCTTTCCTAAGGAAAACCCTAAAGGAAGAGAAAAACCTACAAGAAAAACTGACTTCAGATTCAAGTGTAGTGAATGCAAAAAATTGCATAATGTAGGAAGAGGATTTAGAACAAAGAAAATAGAGAAAATGTGATAACACATAAGTATTCTCTACTTTCTACAATTATGTAGAAATATGTGGTGTTTGGTTAAATGTTGTTTATAATAATCTTTTCAGTTTTGGTACTGATAGTTATAAATGTATTCTATAGGATCTTGATAAATCAAGATGAAGTTCTTGATATAAAAGATAGAATGAAGCATCTTGAAGAAGAATCAAAGAAGTACAAGAATGAACCTGAAAAAACAAAAGAATATTTTGGAAAGATAATGGATGAGAATAGGAAACTGACTAAGCTAAGTCTTAAACCTATGCTGGTATCTTTTGCAATTATCATGGTAATGCTTCCTATTATGTCTATATTCTATACAGATCTTTCTGCTCCTCTTGATTCAAATAATATGGGCAATGTAACAATAGGAAGTTTTTACTTAGTTAAACTTGATAATAATACAGTACAGCTGCTGCAGAATGATACACAGATATTAAATTGCTCTATGCCTTGTATGCAGCACATAGATGATAAAGTGTTTAATATTCATAAAGAAACTGTAGATAATAATGGAGAGAAACAAGAACATGTAAGATTTTCTAGAATAGTTATAGAGACTCCTGTTGCTATACCGTTTATAGGTAAGGATTTAGGATGGATATGGCTATATATTATGCTTTCAATTCCTTTGACAATTGTTGTGAAGAAACTTATGGGTGTTAAGATTTGATTCTGAAAGAAGGTCATCCAGCTCCAGAATTTTCTTTATTAAACCAAGAAGGAAAAAATGTTTCTTTGAAAGATTTTAGGAAGAAATATATTGTACTTTATTTCTACCCAAAAGACAATACTCCTGGATGTACTATTGAAGCTTTGGATTTTACAAAACTCAAACTAGAGTTTGAAAAGTTAAATTGCGTTATTATTGGAATAAGCAAGGATAGTTGTGAATCTCATAAGAAATTTATTGACAAAAAAAGTCTTTCCTTAGTTCTGTTGTCAGATATTGATAAAGAAGTCAATAAGTTATATGGTGTATGGAAGCCAAAGAAGTTCATGGGAAAAGAGTTTTTAGGCACTGTGCGAAGCACTTTTCTTATTGATCAAAAAGGAAATATAGCTAAGATTTGGTATGATGTAAGTGCTTTAGGCCATGCAAAAGAAGTTTTAGATTACTTAAAGAGTTTATAATGAGCTTAAATATTTTATTTTTGTATTAAGGTAATAGTTTAACAATAAATTTGGTGTTATGATATGGGATTGAGACCAGGAAAATGTTATAGAAATCATCAAAGACCTTATACAAGGGTTTCTACAAGAAGACCTAGGAAGAGTTTTGTTAAGGGAGTTCCTAAGTCAAAGGTAACTGGATTTGAATATGGACAAAAAGCAGACTATCCAAAAGTAGTTTATATTACTTCTGATCATTCTGTACAGATAAGATCTAATTCTATTGAATCGGCAAGAGTAGCTGTTGTTAGAGAATTAGAAAAGAATGTTGGAAAAGGATTTTTCTTTAGAGTAAGAATATATCCTCACCAAGTTCTTAGAGAAAATGTCATGGCTACAGGTGCTGGAGCAGATAGATTTCAAACAGGTATGAGACAGAGCTTTGGAAAACCTATTGGAACAGCTGCTGTAGTTAAAGCAGGACAAAAACTTATGGAGATAAGAGTAAATGATAGTGGAGTAATTGCAGCAAAAAAATCTTTCAGGGCAGCTATGCACAAACTACCTACAACTTGTAAGATAAGAGTTGAAGATTTCAAAGGAATCTAATTCTTTAGAAAATAGATCGAGTTCTTTGATTGTAAGCTATTAAAAGCTGATTTTTGAATGGTATTTTGGTTAAGCTTAAAAGTACTCAAAAATAGCTAACCGTATGAAGATTCTAAGAGTTCCTTTCAAAAAACAGATGCTAAATGATAGCTGTTTTCCGGCGTCTGTCGATATGGTTCTTAGATTTTATGGGGATATTGTCAATGAGAAAAAACTTGCAGAAAGTACTAAACTATCTGAGCAAGATGGTTCTTCTGATGTGAAGATTGGGCAGGTTTTGCTTAGAAAAGGATATAATGTTACAACATTTTGGAATGGTTCTATACATCAGTGGAATGAGGAAAAAAGCATAACAAGATTATATAAAAAAGAATATAGAAAGTCTATAAAGTTAGGACTGAAAAGAAAAAGAAATGCTACATTAT
This sequence comes from Candidatus Aenigmatarchaeota archaeon, assembly GCA_016213555.1. Classification (GTDB taxonomy): domain Archaea; phylum Aenigmatarchaeota; class Aenigmatarchaeia; order GW2011-AR5; family JACRAC01; genus JACRAC01. Next base: position 8,611 of record JACRAC010000021.1, read on the forward strand.
CCTTGATGAAATTTTTTATCGATAAGAATATACCTGTTTTGGTAGAAGTTTCAGCAACCAAGTTTTATGGAAAAAAGTTAGATTATACTCATGTGGTTGTTGTTACAGGATATGATAAAAGATATTTTTACATAAATGATCCTGATAAAAAACTAGGGGGAAAGAAAAAAATTACTTTGAAAAAGTTTGGTAGATCCTGGAAAAATCTTTATTCTGGTTTTGGAAGATCTATGTTTGTTGTTACACCAAAAATTAATTCTTAATCTTTTCTTATTATAATCTATTAATGAGAAGACTCGCTTTGTTTGTTTTAAGGGATTATAAGGATAGAATAGTTCTTCAACATAGATCTGTCTTTGACACTCTTCCTAATTACTGGGCATTTTTTGGAGGTGCTATAGAGCAAGGAGAAACTCCTGAAAGAGCTGTACGCAGGGAAGCTAAAGAAGAGCTTGGAATAGAATTAGAAGATTTAAAGTTCTTTAAAAAGTTCTATGGTGAAGAACACATTTCATATATGTTTACAGCTAAGTTGAATAGAGACATAGATCAGCTGAGAAGCCAGCAGAAAGAAGGCGATTATCTAGATGTTTTTGATTTTGATGACACTCTAAAATTAAAGATAGCAGACTTTGATATGGTTAAGATAAGAGAGTTGTTTGGGGTTTAATCATCTGCCGTATTTTCTATCGTTGAAAATCAAGAACCTGAACATTATTGGTGTTATAATAGCTGTGACTGCTACAAATGCTACTAGAGATCCGTATAGGTGAGCTGATATAATTCCCATACCTAAAGCTAGTTGTGATATCACTATTCCATATTCTCCACGCGGTACCATGCCTATAGCCATTGTTATTCTGTCTTTTCCATATAATCCAAAAAATCCAGACATCCATCCTGATGCAATTGCTTTCAATAACCCTCCTATAACAACTAATATTGCTATCAACCACCAGTATTCTACTAACAAAGCTAAGTCTATTATCAAAGCACTATATGCAAAAAATATTGGAATAAAGAATCCGTATCCGATAGCTCTTATTTTAGGGGCTATGACAGGTTCTGCGAATACAGATTTACTCATTGCCATCCCTGCTAAAAATGCGCCAGTTACTGCTGCTATTCCAATTCTCTGACTTACAAAAGACACTATGAATATTATTACAAGTGGTATTGCCAATAGAATTTGTTCATCTCTCATTCTTTGTACAAATGAAAGCACTTTATTACTTATTTTTTCTCCTACTGTTATTGATGCAAGTATGAATCCTATTACTGTGAATACCAGAGCTACTATTGTCCATAATTGAACTGTTCCAAATGTGAAATATGTAGATATTGCTGCCAATGTGATAAGGGTTATAATATCATCTGACATTGATGTTGTTATAAGCAAACGTCCTACTCTTGATCTTATCTCTCCCATGTCTGCAAGTATTTTTACTGGAATTGCAGTACTTGTACCCATTAGGACAACTCCAACAACAAGACCTATTTCTAATGAGTTAAATACAAGAAATCCTACCAAGAAACCGCTTGCTAGCGACACTAGGGCTGCAACTATTGCTATGTAAGTTCCTGGATAGATATCTTCTTTTATTTCTTCAAATTTTGTTGATAAACCTATCAAATACAATAGTAGTATAACTCCTATTGCTGAGAATATTTCTAAAATTTCATTGCTTCCAGGTGCTATTAAGTGAAGAACAGGTCCTACAACTATACCTGCTATTATCTCACCTACTAGATGAGACATCTTGAATTTTTCAGATATTTCTCCAAATATCTTTGCAAAAAATAATATTATTGCAATGTCAAGCAGTATTCTATAAACGTCTATCATTCATAATCCTCTGACTAGAGATTTGAAATCAAATCCTTTATTCTTAATATTCCTATCAATTTTTTGTTGTCATCTACTACAATAATTCTCTTCAGATTACTTGCAGCCATTGTTTTAACAGCTTCAATTGTTGTAGCTTTTTGATTTATTGTTATAGGATGGTGAGTCATTATTTCTCCAATAGTTCTTTTAGAAATATTTTTAGGAATATCTGTTATTACTACTGCTTGCATTCCTGCCATTGGCTGAGATCTTATTAGCCTGATAAGATCATTTTCAGAAACAACTCCTATTATAAGATTGTTATCTACTACAGGCATTAAATCTGTCTTATGTTTTTCCATAAGAGCAATAAAATCTTTTATTTCAGTCTCTTTTGTAACTGTAGAGGTTTTTATAATAAGCGACTTGATATCCACAACCATAATCACACTATAATTAATATCCACAGACGAGTTTATATTGGCTAATGAAAAAACGCTGGAACAGAATTTTCATTATAAAGAGCGCCGAGACTGGGATTCCTTGAAGATCAGAGTTCTTCGAGGTCTCAGTGAGCTATGCTCAGCTGAAGATGAACCAAGGTTCAAATCTTTACTTAAAGCGCCGAGACTGGGATTTGAACCCAGACATCCATCCGCAAGAGAGTATTTCATACTCACTTTTTTCGGAAACCAGCTTTCCAGGCATACGCTTTGTTTTGAAAACAAAACAAATTGGCGCAATACCAAACTATGCGATCTCGGCATGATATAGTTAGATCCAATTTATATCCTTAAGAACTTGTTTTATTGTGTCTGTTGATTTTCCTGATTCTATTATGTCTTTTACTTCTTCTTTTGAAAAGAATCTTGCTTCTGAAATATCATCTGAAGGAATAATTTCTCCTGATTTGTAATCTGCCCAATAGTAAATAATTACTTTGTGTAAATCTAAAGGAGGCCAAAGAATTTCATAAACTCCTATCTCGTCTTTAATAATAACTTCTATTCCTACTTCCTCTTTTATTTCACGTTTTAGAGCATCTTCAAGTCGTTCCATAAAGTCAACTCCGCCTCCTGGAAGTATCCACTTACCTTCAGCTCCTTTTTTCTTACGAATTCCTAAAAGTATTTTATCGTCTTTTTTAATTACTGCTGCTACACTTAATCTAACTCTTCCTTGGCCTATGTCCATTAAATCACTTGAATTTTGGGTAGATATCTCTTTCTATTATTACTCTTTTTATTTTAACTGCAGAAGCTTTTTGCTCTAACATATCTTTAGCAGAGATGTTTGCAATTCCTAATGCTATAAGCTCGCTTTTAAGAGAGAAAATGGCAATCAAATCTTTAGCTTCTATATCTTTTTGTATCTTGCTAATGCCTGTTGTAAAGAGAGGAGACCCTTGTGAAATAGAGTATATTGAAGAATCTTTGACTATTATCTTTTTCATATTTTCTGCAAATTTTTCCATAGGTATTATAATTTTTCTCAAAGGGTTTTCATTTTTGTTACTTTTCCATTCATTATATGCATCTATAACTTCATTTATTTTATGGCTTTGAGATTCTGAAAAACTTCCTGATTGTATACGACGCAATTCTTTCATATGTGCTCCTGTTCCAAGAGCTTCACCAATTTGATGGAATAAAACGCGGATGTAAGTTCCTGCCTCGCATTTTACACCTAAACAATAATTTCTTTCTGATTTGTCTAAGATCTTTATCTCATATATTGTTCTTTTTCTCAGTTTTCTTGCTACTGCAGATATTCTTGGAGGCTTTTGTTTTATAACGCCTGTAAATTTTTTCAAAACTTCTTTTAGCTTTGCTTCATCAACATCTTTGTGAAAATGTATTATTCCAATATATTCTTTGTTAACTCTTTGCATAACTTCAACTATTTTGCAACTGTTCTCAATGGTTATAGGCAGTACTCCTGATACCATAGGATCTAGAGTTCCTGTGCTTGCTGCTTTTTCCAAGTTTAGCTTTCTTCGAACAAAGTCAGCAACATCATGAGAAGTAGGGCCTGACCATTTATCAAGAATTATTATACCGTTTCTAATATATTCTTCAATAGGTCTTTTTTCTGGAGACCATCCATACTTAGATGGCTTTGATTCTTCTCTTATTAAAAAATCTATCATAAATTAGAATTAGAAGGAATGCTTAAATTAAGATTCCTTAATCTTCTTCAGTTTCATAATGTAAATTTAATACACCTAACGCCTTATTTAATTCTACTAGGTAATCAGTTGTTTCTTTTGCCCTACCGTTTACCGGTCTTTCAGCTGAAAACTTTAATTCTCTGTATTGTGGGTTGTCTGCTACTTTTTCTTGTGATGTAACGCCAATTATTGATATTGGTATTCCATTTCTATACATTTCTCCTGTAACATCTGAGCGATTTGTATATATACCATCAGAAGTTTCTCCATCAGTCAGTGTAGAATGTAACTCCCATCTATCAGAGTTTGTCAACGACTTTAATTTTGTTAGAATATTTTTTATTTCTTCATATGAAAATAGACCATTTATCCTTATTTTATCCCCAATCATATAGTCTCTCATAAGAATCAGCTTAAAAATATAAAAATAGTTTATTTTTCTTTATCCCAACCAAAGTCTTCCAGCGTAGCTTCAAATGTTTCTCCTTTTGATTCTTTTGTAAGCTTTGCAAGACCCCATAGCAATAAAGATATTGCCTTCTTTCCTTTGTTATTGCAAGGAAGAACTAGATCTACATAAGAAGTATTATGTACTGTATCGCATATAGCGATAATAGGTACTCCCATTTTTACAGATTCTTTCATTGCTTGTCTATCTGCAACAGGATCAATTACTATGGTTAAATCAGGTTCATAAAATTTGCTATAAGAAGGATTTGTTAGTGTTCCAGGCATGAATCTTCCTATAAAAGACTTGCATCCTAGAACCTCTGAAAATTTTCTTACTGATTCTTGACCTATGTCTTTTCTACATACTATCAAAGGACGTTTTGCATTAACTAACATGTTTGCTGCAAACTCTAGTCTTGTATCAAGTTCTCCTATATTTAATACAGCAAGACCATCAGATCTTGTCTTATATACGAATTTATCCATTGTTTTGTTTTTGAAAGTAGATCCAATATGAGAACCTGCTAAAAGGTATTTTTCTCTTGGTATGTTTTTTGTATCTTCTTTTGTCATGTTATCAGTTAGAATAGACATCTTTTAATCTTTTTAAGCCTTACTTTTGATCATGACTGAAAAAATAATGCTAGCAGGCTGTGTAATTTTAGATAATATTTCTAGAATTTTAGTTATTCATAGAAAAGATAGACATTGGGAAATGCCTGGAGGAAAGGTTGAACAATATGAAACTCCTAATCAGACAGCTATAAGAGAACTGAAAGAGGAGCTTAATGTCATGGTTAATATAGAAAAAGATCTTGGAAAAAAGGCCTTTAATGACGGGTCTTATGAGATGGAATATGCATGGTTCTTGGCAACAATAGTTTTTGGTGAACCTCAAATTATGGAAAAAGGTCATGACAATTTTGCTTATTTTTCTTTTGAAGAATTAAAAGAAAGAAATGATCTATCTTCAAATCTAAAGAATTTTGTAGATGCATATTTTTCTGGAGAAATTTTAATTGATTTTAAATCTTAGCCATTTTATGAGTTTTGCAAGAATTCCACATATTTTTCAATTCATCTAATCTATATCTTGCATAACCACCTATACCGATTTTTGCTAAAGGTGTATGCATTGCAAGCTTTGCCAATACTGTATTTTTAGTCGTTCTAGATCTATGAGATACTGCTGGTGTTATCTGATGCTTATTTGCGTATTCTATAACATCTAAACAACCAGATAACACACCTGATTGATTTGGTTTTACAATTACTGCACTCAGATTTTTGCGGTTTTTCTTTAGTCTTTTCAAGTTTGTAGCTATCAAATCATCGCCTGATACTAATGTTTTACAACTGTCTTTTATTTTTTTATATCCTTTTCCATCTCTTTGATCTACTGGGTCTTCTACATAGAATAATTTGAAATTATTTACTAAATGAATTATATTCTCAATATATTCTTTTCTATTTAGTTTTTTGTCATCCCATAGGTATTTACCATTATTATAAAATTCAGATGCTGCTATATCTACCCCTATTCTTGCATTGTATTTTTTAGCCACGTTTGATACTATCTCAAGAGCTTTTTCATTTGATATCTTTGCTGTCCATGCAGCTTCCAAACTCATTTTATTATTTCCTTCTATAGATAAGCCAATTTCTTTCCAAATTTTTCTAAGAGTTTCCAAATGCTTTGTAAAACTGTCTTCTTTTGGGGTGACTAATATTTCCTGAATATTTATAGAATCTTTTCCATGAGCTCCTCCCTCAAAAACATTTCCTAGAATATTTGGAAATATATTTTTTTCTTTGTAGTTAGCTGAAAAGAATGCAAAAGAAACAGGGGTTGTCAAAGAAGGTCTTAGTTTCCCTAGATGTTTTACTAATATAGAATCAAATGATTTTTGAGTATGTTCTCCTAGCAGGAACTTTTCTATTTTTTTAAAATTGTTCATAGCTTTTCTAGGATCAATTTCTTTCATTTCAAATGAACTTACGCTGGTTCCTCCTGGATATGAAGCATGGTATCTTTTCCCTTCTACCACGATACAAGCTTCTATACAATCAAAATTCCTAGAGTCTTTTATTATTTTTAGTTCTATCGTTTCTACTTTCATAATATATTGTGGAAATAACTGTATAAATTTGTTAGATATGAATATATTATGATGACAGAGAAAGATAAAATAAGAGAATGTTTAGTACAAATTCTTAATGACGTAAAACAAATGGTTTTATCTACAAGTAATCAAAACAGCCCTTGGTGTGCTACTGTATTTTTTGCTTTTGATAGTGAACTGAATATTTACTTCTTTTCTACTTCTTCTAGAAGACATAGTAAAGAAATAGCTGTTAATAAAAGAGTTTCTGGCGCTGTTGCAAGAGAGCATAAGCTTGATTTAGAAGAAAAACATAGAGGAGTACAGTTTGAAGGAAAATGTACCTTAATAAGTAATTCAGAGGTCAATGAAGCCTATGATTTGTTAAGAAAAAGATTTCCTAGTATAACTAAGTTTCATTTATTAAAAGATGCTACTAAAGAACTTTATAAGATACATGTAGATAAGTTTGTTTTATTTGATACACTAAACTTTCCAAAAGATCCTAGAAAAGAATTACAAAACTGATGATTCAGGTCTTTTAACTGTTATTGGAAGAACATTTTTCTCAAATTCAAGTCTTGCTATGTCAATAGGTCTTTCTAAGTCTGTTTTTAATAGAACTGGAGCTCCCATAACTATTTGCAGTGTTCTAGCTGAAATTATTCTAGTTTTTTCAAACCTTGTATATTTTGTAATCATATAGTCACCGATAATAGTGGGAAAATGTCTTATGGGATTTTGTATAATAATTAGCAATGCTTAAATCCTTATTTTTGGTCAAATATTTGCTATAATGCTTCTAAGAAGTTTTATCTGTAAACTCTTTTAAAATTATTCTTGTCTAACCTATATATCTCACATCTTCTTTAGCTCTTGCATCTTCAGACATCTTGCTATAAAGATCTTCTGCTTTTTTCAACTTTTCTTCCATTTCTTCGACTATTTTGTCAAGTCTTGTAAGATCTATTTTAATATCAAGCATTTTTGATACTATGTGTAACACGCTGTCAGCTGCTTTTGGATCTGTTATCATTGGATATCCCATTGTTTGTCCCATAAGACAAAGACCATCTATCTTATTTTTTTCAGCAAGTCCTACCAATAGTCCAGAAGCTCCTATTATTGTTCCTACTGAATGATCTTTAAAATCAATATCAAATTTTTCATATTTCTTAATTAAATCTTTGTTGTTTACAGCTCCAATAACTTTTGGTTTTTCCACCATTTTTCCTTCTGCAAAGCCTCCTAGAGTTATTATGGATTCTACATCCATTTTTTGTGCAAAATCCAGTACAGCTGAACAAAACTCATAATGTCCATGAGGGCTTACACTCTGAGTATCTCCTGTAACAACAATCAAATCATTTGATTTGCCTTTATAGTAATATATTTCGCATTTTAGCATGTGTGTAAGGCTTTCGTTCAAAATTACAATAGGAAGAAAATCAGGAGAATAAAGCTCTGCAAACTTTTTCATTTTTAATTCACTTACCAAGTATCCAGCTGACACACGGCCTACATTACCTACTCCTGGAAGTCCTTGTATAAGTATAGGTTTTTTTAATTTTAATTTTTCAAGAACTACAATCTCGGTTTCCATATAAAGACCTTTTTATAAAGAATAATAGGGTTTGTTCAGTATTTAACATTTATGTATTATTCATTTTGTTTTAGCTAACGCATAGCAAACTTTGCAGGATGAGCTGTCTTTGTTTTATTGTTACAAATAGGACAAGAATCAGAAATAGAGTAATGGTTTTCAGAGCATTTTTTTAGTAACATCATATTCTCACTGATCGATTATTTCAAATCTTGCTAGCTCAGATTCTGACACAATTTTTTCTAATTTACTTTCTAATTCTTTGAGACCTTTTTTAGGATCTTTTGTTGGGTATTTTATCAGATATTCTGGAGCTGATATATATGTAATTCCTAATCCGGATTTTTCAGCTCTTTTAAGAACATCTTTTATATGAACTATTCCATCAGATTTTGTGCTACTAAGGAATAAACGAGCCCTTAATTCAAACTCCTTTTTTGCAATGTTTTTCTTTGCAAGGTCTATTATGATATCTATCCATTTGTCAGGTATGTGTTTTTTAAGTTGCTGAGGTTTGTTAACACCAAGCTTGAATACTTCGTAAAAAGATCCAAACTTATCTAATATTAAATCTCCTATTTCGTCGTGTGTTTGTTTTGGAGATAATCCCAAAGACTGTCCTGCCATTTCTATAAGTTTCTCAGCTCTTAGTTCTAGTCTATAATTCTTAATTTTTCCAGCGCCTTCTTGCTGAGAAACTCTTTTCATTGATAGTAAAATACCATCATGGCTTCTCAAGACTTTTCCAACTATTTCCTGACCAATCTTTACAAATCTTCGGATGTCTTTTATCCATCCGCTGCTTACCTCACTAATATGTATAAGACCTTCGCCTTCATACTCTTTTAATTTTACAATAACAGAATTAGGGTTAATACTAACAACTTCAGCTATTACCAGTTCTCCTGGTCTTGGCAAACCTTTTTTAATCATACAAATACCTAGAATTAATTAACTTCTTAGAATATTTATAGAATACTTTACTATCCTAAATATTCTAGAACTTTTGCCTTTATCAATGCCTTTCCTCCTGTAGGTTCTGCAAGAACTTCTTCGCATACTAGACATTTTACTATGCTTGATGCTCTTGTAAAGATAGCCTGTTCATTTTTGCATTTTTCGCATTTTACTTGAACAAATTTGTCTTTACCTTCTTTTTTCATAGTATCACACTACAAATACTCCTAATTAAAGTTTAAATAGTTAGCAACTAATTCTAAAAGATCATTTGATGATATATGACAAGACTTTTATCAAAAGTCTTGTACATACTGTAAACATACAGAATATCAATGAATATTGAGACCGTTAGGTCAGTGAGGTGTGAGATATGAATGAGAAAGAAGTTCTAGATTTGATAGAAACTGCAAGAGAAACAGGTAAAATAAGAAAAGGCATTAATGAGACAACTAAAGCTGTTGAAAGAGGACAGGCTAAGTTTGTCGCTGTTGCTGGAGATATAGATCCTCCTGAGATAGCAATGCATATACCTGCACTTTGCAATGAAAAGAAAATAGATGTTTACACAATACCTAGTAAACTAGAACTAGGAAGAGCATCAGGAATTGCTGTAGGAACATCTGCAGTTGCTGTGTTAGATTTAGGAGAAGGAAAGAAAAAGTCTAAATAAGTAAATTTTTTGTTTTACAAAAATTTTATTATAGATTTAAATGGTGATTATTATCGAAGATGCAATGCCAGCTGAAGTAATCCAAATGCTTGGAAGAGCAGGAGCAAAGGGAATTATTAGAGTAAAATGTAGGGTTGCTGACGGCAAAGATAAAGGAAAAATACTTACTAGAAATGTTATAGGTCCTCTTAAGTTGGGAGATTTTGTTAGGTTAAGAGAAACTGAAATAGAATCTGCAGGTGGAGGAAGAAGAAGATAACTTTCTTTTTGAAAATAAAACTAAAAGGTATAATTATGTCAAAATGCAGTTTTTGTAACAAGGATCTTGAAAGAGGAACAGGTAGTATAGTTATTAAAAAAGATGGCAAGATTCTTTATTTTGATTCAAAAAAATGTGAAAAAAACTTGATAAAATTGGGCAGAGATCCTAAAAGATTCAAGTGGGCTAATAACTAGGGATCTTTAATGAGCTTTTTTGGAAGATTAAACGCAAGCATACAACTTATCAAGGAGAGCTGGAGAATTCTTAAAAAAGACAAAGAACTTTTGTTATATCCATTTGTTTCTGCAGTTATTTCTATAGTATTATTGTTTGCTATATTTGTTCCAGTTATATTTGCAGGATTTAGCACATTTAACTTTTGGATTGCTTTTATAGTATTCTATTTTCTTGCAGTTATTGTAGGTACGTTTTTCACAGCAGGTTTGATGGCTAGTGCAAATATTAGATTAAATGGAAAAGACCCTAAATTCTCAGATGGTTTGAAGGTTGCTGCAAAAAACTTTCCAAGACTTCTAGGATGGGCTATCCTTAATGCTACAGTGGGTATTATACTTAGAACAATTGCAGAAGGAGATAATATAATTGCAAAAATAGTTTCTTACATTCTTGCTTTTGCATGGTCTATGCTTACACTTTTTACAATCCCAGTTATACTATTTGAAAAGAAAGGTGTCTTTGGATCTATAAAGAGATCTGGGGAAATTTTCAAACATACATGGGGAGAGTCTGTTGTAGGCCAATTTTCAATAGGAGCTTTGTTTGTGTTAGGCTTTTTGGCAGGATTATTCTTAATATTCTTGGCTTATTTATCAGGTATTTTCTCTTTATTTGCAATTGTTTTTGTATTAGTTTTCATACTTTGGGTAATTCTTTATTTGATAACAAGCGCACTTGATGGAATATATAAAACAGCTTTATACAACTATGCTACTAAGAAAAAACTTCCTAAAGGATTTAGCAAGGAATTTATACAAAATGCATTTGCTGAAAAAAAGAAGATTTCTAGAGGCTTTGTTTAATTACTATAAATCTATTTCTGATAAAGAAAGAATATGTTTGATAAACTGTATGAGGAGCTTTCTTTACCTAAAGAGTTTGTAGACAGAATTGGTATTGAAAAGCTGAACCCTGTTCAAAAAGAAGCGGTCAAAAAAGGCTTGCTAAAAGGGAAGAATTTGGTTGTTGCAAGTCCTACTGCATCTGGAAAAACAGTTGTAGCAGAAATTGCTATGATAAAACATTTTTTAAATCATGGAAAAATAGTATATTTAGTTCCATTAAAGGCACTAGCTTCTGAAAAGTATAAGGAGTTTAAGAAGAAATATTCTGACTTAGGCCTGAAAGTTGCTATAAGTGTTGGAGATTATGATAGTAGTGCAGGATGGCTTGGAAAATATGATGTAATAATATGCACAAATGAGAAAATGGATTCTCTTATAAGACATCAAACAAATTGGATAAATAAAATCAGTTTAATAGTAACAGATGAAATCCATCTTCTTAATGATTATGGAAGAGGCCCTATAATAGAATTTGTTTTGACTCAGTTAAGAAGACTTACAAATGCACAGATAATTTCATTGTCTGCTACAATTTCAAATGCAAACGAAATTGCAGAGTGGCTTGATTCTTCTTTAGTAAAGGTTGATTATAGACCTGTAAAACTTCACAAAGGAGTTTTATATCAATCAAATACAGGTGAAGAAATAGAGTATACTATTGATTTTTTAGAAAAAGGAAACAAAAAAATATTTGGAAAAGATGGAGAGATAGCTTTATGCAAAGATGTTCTTGAAATGGAAAAACAAGCCCTTGTTTTTCTATCTACCAGAAGATCTGCTGAAGCTGTTGCAGAAAAATTGATGAAAATTACTGACCAATATCTTAAAGGAGAAGAAAGAACGAAATTGGGAAAAATAGCAAATCAAATAGAAAATGAGCTTCCAAATCCAACAAAACAGTGCAAAAAACTTGCAAATATTGTTAGAAGGGGCAGTGCTTTTCATCATGCAGGATTAATGCAAAAACAAAGAGATGTTATAGAAGAAGGGTTTAAAGCAGGCTTGATCAAAACACTTTCATCTACTGTAACCTTAGCATATGGTGTAAATATACCTGCTTATAGAGTTGTCATAAGAGATGTAAAAAGATTTACTGGATATGGGTCTGACTTTATACCAGTGTTAGATGTTCTTCAAATGGCTGGTAGAGCTGGAAGGCCTGCTTATGATGATAGTGGAGAAGCAGTTATTATTGCTAGAACAGACGGAGAAGCAGAAGAACTAAAAGAAAGATATTTTCTAAGTGATACAGAACCTATTGAATCTAAGTTAGAGTCTGAACCAATCCTTAGGATGTATTCTCTTGTTCTTATTGCTTCACAAGTCACAAATAGCAAGAGTCAATTAAATGATTTTTTTAAAAGAACTTTTTATGCACATCAAAATGATTTTGATTCTATAGAAAGACAATTAGAAAGCGTTATTAAGCAACTTCAGGAGTTTGGATTTGTTGAGAATAATAAGTCTAATATTGTAAAAAAGGATTTGCTTAAAGATCATCCTTATCTTAATGAATTTGTTCCAGCATTTGAGGTAAATAAAGATGAAGATTTGAAAGCTACTAAAATTGGAAAGAGAGTTTCTGAATTGTATATAGATCCTTTATCTGCATGGGAGATGATAAAAAATATTAAAGATGATTCTGATATAGAGTATTTGATGACTATAAACAAATGTGTTGAGATGAAACCTTTGTTAAGAGTCAAGAAAGATGAGTATGAAGAATTAGGAGAAAGCACTAGCATAATGAAAAATGTTCCAGATGTTTGGGATGTTGATTATTCTGAATTTCTTTCTAGTTTTAAAACAGTTATGTTGTTTACTGATTGGATTGAAGAAAGAACAGAAGACCAAATGCTTGAGAAATTTGACATACCTCCTGGAGAGCTTTATACAAAAATAAGAAGTGCAGAATGGATGCTTTATTCATATAAAGAGTTGGCAATGATAGTTGAAAAGAAAAATGTTGCAAATAGACTGAATAAATTAAGTCTTAGAATAAAGCATGGTGTTAGAGAGGATTTGTTAAAGCTTGTTGTATTGAAAGGTATAGGAAGAGCAAGAGCAAGAAAGTTATGGCATGCTAAGATTAGGACAACTGATGATATTAAAAAAGTAAAACCAGATATATTAGCAGAAATACTTGGACCTGCGATTGCAAAAAAAGTCAAAGAAGAAGCTCAAAGTGGAAAAAACATATAAATTTTTACCATCCAAACAGTTCTTTTACTAAAATTATTATTACAATTATTATTATAACCCATGTTACTACAACGCCTATGGTGCCTAGTAGACTATTCATAGCGCTTGCCAAATGAGTTCCTATAAAATATAGAACTACTGCTATTACTACAATTACTAAGCCTTTTATTAAATAATCTGTTGATGACATAATAATACTTCTAACAGATTTTTATTATAAAGGGGTAAAAAGTGGGAAATAGGCAAAAGTATATATATGACTTAAGAGAAATCTATCTTATGATATCATGAAACCTCTCGATACAATATAGTATTGAGGTGGTTTGAATGTATGTCGGATTAGATGTCCATAAGAGATTTACACAATTTGCTATCAAGGATAAAGAGGGCAATATTGTGAAAGAAGGCAAATTTTTCA
>JACRAC010000022.1 GCA_016213555.1 Candidatus Aenigmatarchaeota archaeon
CTGGCGCTGCAAAAGAAGTTTTCCAAGATTCAGGACAATCAAATCTGCAGGAAGATACATTTCTTCAGTGATCTATGAATACAATACGGAACGCCTAGAAACTTTATACATAATTATCATACGAAGATAGAAAAGAATCGCCGGCCGATTTAATTAATAAGCTTATATTTCTCTAATGGTAATTCTTCCAATAGCTAGATTTTATCTAGTTAAGAAATAAGGGGTTATGGTCTAACCAGGCATGACAGCTGGCTCCAGATTGTGGAGCATTGAGTTGAAATGTTCAACAATGAAAAAGAAGATACCAGCCGGTCGGAGTTCGAATCTCCGTGACCCCATTTTATAGTATAAAATATTTCAAATAACTTGAAAATCTTAACTAAATGCTCAAAAAAGGTTTAAATAGTTGTATTTTAAATATGAGTGATACTTAACGCTTTAAAAAATATTTTTATAAGCATATTTTCACGCACTGCGTGAGGCCCTTGGTGAATAAATGAGCAGTTCCTACCCTACTTTAGTTGATGATTCTTCAGATAGAAAATTTCATGGAAGATTAGAAAATGTTCCAGGTATTTATTCAGATAATCTATCACCAACTTCTGATAATAAAGGTTATGTTTCTCAAAGAAGAGCAGTTCATACTAAGTCATTTGCAGGAGAAGATCCTGGTTTTGAAGAGTTTACAGATGGATGGTAATTTATACAAAATAATAGGGGGTATTATGAGTAAAGAAGAAATAGATATTTTCCAAAGTGCATTAGTTGCTAAACATGAAGTTCTTAATGAAGATGAAAAAATTATTCTATTGAAAAATCTTCATGTACTGGAAAAACAGTTTCCTAAGATAAAATCTTCAGATCCTGCTGTTAAAGCTGTTGGAGCAAAAAAAGGAGATCTTATAAAAATAACAAGAGTTTCAGAAATTGCAGGAACTTCAATATATTATAGAGTAGTTGTTAACTAAAATTTAGTAGGTTGAGTTTAAAATGACTAAAGAAATAATATCAAGTTTTATAAAAGACGTTGGCTTAGTAGAACATCAAATTACTTCTTTTAATGAGTTTATAGAATTCAGACTACAGAAAATCATTAATGAAATAGGAGAGATAGAGTTAGAGGTTCCTGAAACAGCTGAATTCAAGATTAAAATGGGTAAAGTTAGAGTACCAAGCCCTAATGTAAAAGAGGCTGATGGTGCAACAAGATTTATTACACCAATGGAGGCTAGGGTTAGGGATTTGACATATTCTTCTCCAGTTTTTGTGGAAATGATACCTATAATAAATGGTGTAGAGCAAGAGCCTCAAGAAGTTGAGATAATGGAGATGCCTATAATGGTCAGATCAAAATTATGTCAACTTAGTTCAATGACACCAGATCAGATGGTTGAAGAAGGAGAAGATCCAAATGATCCAGGTGGATATTTCATAGTAAATGGTACTGAAAGAGTTATTGTAATGGTTGAGGAAATATTTCCAAACAGACCTATAGTTGAACTTAAACAGGAAGTTCAGACAGCTAGAATAAATTCTGAATCATCAGGTTTTGTACAAAAACATTTGGTTGAGAGAAAAGATGGAATGGTTACAATATCTCTTGCAAATATCAAAAAGATTCCTATTTTTGTTCTAATAAGAGCTTTGGGACTTGAGACTGATGAAGATATTATAAATGCAATTGGAAACGAAAAAGATATTGTTCAGGACATTTTCTTTAATATATATGAACATGATGCAAAATCTACTGCAGAAGCTATTGATACATTAGGAAAAAGAATGAAGATCCCTCAAAAGGAATATAGGGACAAGAGAATAAATGATATTTTAGATAAATACTTGCTGCCACATTTAGGGCAGACATCAAAATCTAGAAAAGAAAAAGCATTGTATTTAGCAAGTGTTGTAAGAAAACTTCTGAAGACAACTCTTCACGGTTTAGAAGAAAATGATATTGACCATTATGCTTTCAAGAGAATTAAATCTGTAGGAGACTTTATGGAAGTTTTGATAAGGTCATTGCTATTAGGGAAATATGGATTGGTAGCAAGAATAGTTTATTCTTATCAAAAATTAGTAAAGAGAGGAAAGATGCCTGCAATGAAATCTATTGTAGAATCAGACTACATGACAAGAAGAATAATTTCTCATATGGCAACAGGACAATGGATTGGAGGAAGAACTGGTATTTGTCAAAGATTGGAGAGAACAAATACAATGAGAACATTAGCGCATTTAAGAAATGTAATATCTCCACTATCTTCTACTCAAGAACATTTTAAAGCAAGAGCTCTTCATCCTACATCTTGGGGAAGGCTGTGTTGTGAGGAAACTCCAGAAGGAGTAAACATAGGCCTTAGAAAATATCTTGCACTTATGTCTTTGATATCTGAAACATCTTCTGAGAAAGATAGAGAGCAGATAGTAAAGATGGTAAAGGAAGAAGGAAGTACAGTTGTTTTCATGGATGGTAGAGTTATTGGATTAACAGATGTTCCTGAAAAATTAGTTGAAAAAATAAGAGAAAAAAGAAGAACAGCTCAAATAAAACCTTACATATCAGTTGCTTATGATCCTGTCTTCAATGAAATTAATATTAATACAGATTCTGGAAGACTTCAAAGACCTTTGATAGTAGTTGAAAATGGAAAATCAAAATTAAAACAAGATGATATAGAAAGAATAAGAAATAGTGAGATGACTTGGACTGATTTGATAAGAAGCGGTGTTGTAGAATATCTAGATGCAGAAGAAGAAGATTATGCTCTTGTTGCTCTAAAAGAAGAAGATATAAAATCTAATACAACTCATTTGGAAATCACTCCTTTGGCTATATTAGGAGTTTCTGCTAACTTAGTTCCTTTTGCACAACACAACAGAGGGGATAGAGTAAACTTTGGTGCAAAGATGAGTTGTCAGGCTTTAGGATTATATACTGAGAATTTCTTAAGTAGAACAGATACTAAAGCAGATGTTTTAATTTATCCACAAACACCTTTGGTCTCTACTGTTATTAATGATCAACTAAAACCTACACATGGCCAGAATATAGTTATCGCATTAATGAGTTTTCATGGTTATAACATGGATGATGCTATAATAATAAATAAATCTTCAATAGATAGAGGATTTGGAAGATCCTTTTTCCTAAGAAGCTATGGCATAGAGGAAAAGAGATATTTTGGAATTGAAAGAGATGAAATAAAGATTCCTGACAAATCTGTTCAAGGATACAAAACAGAGGAAGCTTATTCAATTCTAGGCGAAGATGGAATAATTAACAGAGAAACTGAAGTTAAATCAGGAGATGTTTTAGTTGGAAGAGTTTCTCCTTTAAGATTTTTTGGTCAATCAGAGAGTCTTATGGTTGGTATTGAGAGTAGAAGAGAGACAAGTGAAACTGTAAGATATGGAGAAGAGGGAATAGTTGATAATGTTCTTGTTACAGAAACAATATCAGGAGATAAGATTGTAAAAATAGTTGTAAGATCTGATAGAAATCCTGAGATTGGAGACAAATTTGCTTCAAGACACGGACAAAAAGGAATAGTAGGATTAATAATTCCTGAGAGTGAAATGCCTTTTACAAAAGAAGGTATTGTTCCAGATGTTATTGTAAATACACATGCTATTCCATCTAGAATGACTATTGGACAAATGTTAGAAATTATTACAGGTAAATTAGGTGCAAATATAGGATCAAAAATGGATGGATCTCCTTTCATAACAACAAACACAGAAGATAAGGTAAGAAAAGCTTTAATTGAAAATGGTTATAGAGATGATGGAAAAGAAACTTTATACGATGGAGTTACTGGAAGAATGTTAACAGGAAAAATATTAGTAGGACCTTGTTATTTCCAGAAGCTGCATCATATGGTTGCTAATAAAATACATTCAAGAGCAAGAGGTCCTGTAACACTTTTAACAAAACAACCTACTGCTGGTCGTAGTAAGCAAGGAGGTTTGAGATTAGGAGAAATGGAGAAAGACTGTTTAATAGCACATGGTGCTTCATTATTGCTTAAGGAGAGAATGGGATCTGATTTAGCAAAGATACCAATATGTTTAGAATGTGGTCTTGTGGCTATTGAAGATAAAGTTAAGAATAGAATTTATTGTGCTATATGTAAGAAAGGAAAAGTAGAATACTTGGAAATGTCTTATACATTCAAACTAATGTTAGATGAGTTGAAATGTATGGGAATATATCCTAGTGTTCAAGCTAAGGAGTGATGTTATGAAGATAAAGTCATTAGAATTCAAGATATTTTCGCCAAAAATGATAAAGGATATGAGTGCTGTGAAGATTGAGCAGCCAGAGCTTTATGATGCTGACGGATTTCCTATTGAATCTGGATTATGTGATCCAAGATTAGGTGTAGTAGATCCTGGATTAAGATGCAGAACATGTGGTGGAATGATTGGTCAATGTCTAGGACATTTTGGTCATTTAGAATTAACAAAACCAGTAGTTAATCCTCTTTATGGAAAGAAAATTTATACAATACTTCTTTCAGTATGTAGAAAATGCTCTAAACCATTGGTTGACGAAGAAGAACTAAAACATATGAAAAATCCTATGGGAGAAATTTATAAACTTAAGAAGAAAAGCTGTCCTCATTGTGGTGAAAAACAAAAAGAATTATCATTTTCAAAACCAACAAGCTTTAGGGAAGGTAAAAATGAATTAAACCCTGAAGAGATAAGACAAAGGTTGGAAAAAGTTTCTGATGAAGATGTAGAAGCTTTAAGAATAAAGGGAGGAAGGCCAGAATGGCTTATACTAACTATTTTACCAATACCGCCTGTTACTGTTCGTCCAAGTATAACATTGGAAACAGGTGAGAGAAGTGAGGATGATTTAACTCATAAATTGGTTGATGTAGTTAGAATAAATGAAAGACTAAAGAAGAATTTAGAATTAGGAGCTCCTGATTTTATAATTGCTGATATTTGGGAGTTATTGCAATATCATATTTCAACATATATGGATAATGAGATTTCTACTCTTCCAGCTGCAAGACATAGAAGTGGTCGTGCATTAAGGACTCTTATACAGAGATTAAGTAAGAAAGACGGAAGATTTAGAGGTTATTTATCTGGAAAGAGAGTAAACTTTTCTGCAAGAACTGTAATAAGTCCTGATCCAAGATTGTCTATGTTAGAAGTAGGCGTACCAGAAGTAATTGCAAAGGAATTAACATTACCTATAAAGGTGAATAAATATAATTTGACTGAGATCAGAAAAATAATTGCAAATGGTCCTAATACTCATCCAGGAGCAAATTATTTAGTTAGACCTGACGGAATCAAGAAAAAAATTACTGAAGAAAATAAAAAGGATATTTCTAAAGAAGTTGATGTAGGATTTTTAGTAGAAAGACAACTGAAAGATGGAGATGTTGTAGTATTCAATAGACAGCCTTCATTGCATAGAATGTCTATGATGGCTCATAAAGTTAGAGTTATGAAGCACACAAGAACATTTACAATGAACCTTACTGTTACTATTCCTTACAACGCTGATTTTGATGGAGATGAGATGAATTTACATGTTCCTCAAACAGAGGAAGCTCAAGTAGAGGCAGAAATGTTAATGGCTACAGAGAATCATATAAGATCTCCTAGATACGGATCTCCTATTATTAGCTGTAAACAGGATCATATTTCTGGAATATATTTACTTACAAAGGATGGAACTAAATTTGATAAAAAGACAGCTGCCGAGTTATTAATGGCAATTGGTCTAAAAGATAAAATAGATGAATTGAAAAATGAAGTCACTGGAAAAGAGCTTTTTTCATTCCTGCTTCCTAAGAAATTGAATATTGAATACAAGGCTTCTATATATACAAGAACAAAGAAGACAGAAGAATTTGGAGTAGATGATTTAGTTGTTATAAAGAATGGTGTTCTAAAACAAGGAGCTATTGATGAAAATAGTTTAGGAGAGAAAAAAGGAGCTTTGATAAACATACTTGAACAAATGGATAAGAGAGTTGCAAGAGAGTTTATTGATAGAGTTTCTAGACTTTCTTTAGAAATGGTTACAAAATACGGATTTAGTATGTCTGTTAGTGATCAGGATGTTTCTGATAGAGCTAAGAAAAAAATAAAAGATATGGTTAGTGGTTTTGAAGAAGAATCAAGAAAAGTAATAAAAGATTATGAGTCTGGACGAATGAAGAAAGCTCCTGGACTTAGTCTTAGAGACGTTTTAGAAGCAAGCATTTTGAGATTGGTTGGTGATGCTTCAAGAGAAGCTAGTAAAATAGTAAAGGATGATTTAACAGATGAATCAAATCCTGTTGTTATGATGGCTAAAACAGGAGCAAGAGGATCTTATGTTAATTTAACTCAGATGTGTGCTTTTGTAGGACAAGAGTCTTTGGAAGGAAAGAGAATATATAGAGGATTTACAAATAGAACTACTTCACATTTTGGAAAGAATGATTTTAGTTTGAAAGCAAGAGGATTTGTTGCAAGTAGTTATAAAGAAGGATTAGATCCTATAGAATTTTTCTTTGATGCTATGAATTCAAGGGAGAATCTGATGGATAAGTCTCTACACACAAGACACTCTGGATACATGGAGAGACGTCTAATAAATGCTATGCAAGATCTTCATGTTGGTTATGATAGAACAGTTAGAGATAGTCACAATAATATTGTTCAATTTATAGCAGGTGAAGATGGTCTAGATCCTTCAAAGACAGATGGAGGAAAACCTTTAATTAAATTGTTAAATCAAGGTTGAAATACATGGAAGTAAATGCTAAAATAATGGAAATGTTTGAAAAATATTGTAAAGATAACAATATTATTGGAAAACAGAAAGAGGAAAAGTTTAAGCAGTTTTTGGAAGTTTTGGAAAAATCTGCGTATGATCCTTTGGAAGCTATTGGAATAATTGCAGCTCATAGCATTTCAGAACCAGCAACACAGATGACCATGAGAACATATACCATGGCTACGCAAAGGGATAGATTGAGTAAGGTTACACAAGGTCTTCCTAGGTTAATCGAGATATTTGATGCAAAAAAAAGCTTAGAGAAACAGATGCGTATATATCTTAGACCAGAATTTAATACTAAAGAAAAGGCTAGAGATATTGCTGATAAAATAAAAGCTAAAAAAGTAAAAGATGTTATAGAATCTGATTCTATAGATCTTATAGATCTTAAAATTGAATTAGATCTTGAAAGAGATGATGAAAAAGATAACCTTATCGAGCTAATTAAAAAGGCAAATATTGATGTAAGTTCAAGAGGAAAAAAAATATTTGTCAAGCCTAAGAAAAGTGATGTAAGAACTTTAAGAAAACTTAGATCAAAGCTATTGGAGGCTCATGTTGATGGCATAAAAGGTATTGATGAAGTAGTTGTTGCTAAAGATGGAGAAGAATGGATGATACAGACAGCAGGAACAAATCTAAAAAAAATACTTAAGATGCCTGAAATAGATATTTCTAGAACAAGAACAAATGATGTTTTCCAAGTATATGAAGTTCTTGGAATAGAAGCTGCTAGAGCTGTTATATTTAATGAATCAAAGGCTACTTTAGATGAACAAGGACTAGATGTTGATCCAAGACATCTGTCTTTATTGGCAGATGTTATGACAGTTGATGGAGATGTTAAAGCAATAGGAAGATATGGAGTATCTGGAGCAAAATCATCTGTTTTAGCAAGAGCTAACTTTGAAGAAACTAAAAAACATTTGGTTAATGCAAGTTTTAATGGTGAAAAGGATAATTTATCAGGAGTTATAGAAAATGTTTTAGTAGTTCAAGTGGTTCCTGTTGGTACAGGAGGAGTTGAACTAAAAGTAGATGTAGAAAAGATGATGGGTAAAAATAAAAAGAAGGAAGAGTGATGTAAATGCAATTTGTTATAGGTCCTAGAGAGATTAAAAAAGCAGTAAAAGAAGGCGTTGTCACAAATGTGCTTGCTGCAAAGAACTGTCCTTCTAATCTTATAGAAGACTTGAAAAAAGAAGGCGTTGATGTAAAAATGTTTCATGGAGATCAGAAAGAACTAGGAACACATATAGGAAAGCCATTTGCAGTTGCTATAGTTGGACAAAAAAAGTGAATTTAGAAAAGATGTTGATTTAGATATGAAAATAAATTTAGATACAGATGCAATAAGAACTATTTCTCTTTTTCAAAAATTGACTGGAACTCATGTTCTAGATAGTTATGATGGAGATGAAATATACTTTATAGTTGCTGAAAATGAATACGGACTTGCTGTTGGAAAGAATGGGATTAAGATCAAAAAAGCAGAAGTAGTTTTCAAAAAGCCAATAAAAGTCTTTGAATATTCTCCTGATTTAGAGAGATTTATTAAAAATATGGTTCCTCAAACAAAGGATATTTCTAACCAGGAAGGTAAGATTGAATTAAAAGTTTCTCCTAGTGACAGGTCAAAGGTCATAGGAAAAGGAGGCTATAGAATAAAGATAATAGAAAATTTCTTGAAAAGATCGCATGAGATCACAAGTTTTAAGGTAAAGTAAATATAGTTTTAAAACAGTTATAGTTGTAATTTCTTGAATGCCATTGCCTTATAGAGCTATTGGAATTATAGGACCTATTTATTCTGGAAAAAGTATTGTTGCTAAAATTGCTACAAATGTTCTAGACTATCAAGGGTTTAGTCATTCTACTCTACTTATGGAAATTGCTAAACAAAATTCAGTTGAACAAATAGAAAGAAATACTCTTTTCAATATTTACAAAAATCTTTATTATGGAGAAGGATCTGACATAATGGCTAGAAAGACTCTTGAGATGGTTGGGCCAGAATTTTTTCTTGTTGATGGTATAAGAAATCCAGATGAAGCAGAATACTATAGAAGAGAGGCAAATGCTTTTCTAATAGCTGTTGACGTTTCTATTGATAGAAATAGGGAAAATTCTGTAAAGATTAGAAGGGAAAGAGCTTTAGTAAACCCTAGATATGGGGATAAAATAGAAGAATTTGACTCTAGAGATGCTTTAGAATGGGGTGAGGTTGATGAAGTCTATAATCTAGAAGAGGCTATGAAAAGAGCTCATATTCATTTAACAAATGATAGGACAGAAGAAGATTTCATAAGATATCTAAAAGAAATATTGTTAGAAAAAACATACTTATTTTGGAAGAAAACAGACCGTTTTAGGTAACTTGTAGTTTTAAGAAAAAATTAAACTCCTCTTCTAACTTCTTTCTTTATTATCTTTGTTGGTTGAAACTTCTCTTTTAGCAGCTCAAATGCCTTTACTACCTTTTTTTTATCTCCGCAACCGAAAACGTCTATGGCTGCGTAGTTGTATTCAGGCCATGTATGGATAGAAATATGTGATTCCATTAGTAAAACAACACCAGTTACACCGAAAGGTTGGAATTGGTGGAAATATGATCTGATTTTTGTTAGCTTTGACTCTCTCACAGAGTTTTCTAGAATATCTTTCACAGAATTTGTTTCTTTTAGCAGCTCGGGATTACATCCATGGAATTCTGCTATTATATGAGTTACCTTAACGTTCTTCTTCATTTTACCTTTTCCACCTCTCCGTAAACGGCTGGTACAATTGCGAACAAATTGCTCGCATGTTGTACGTGGAGACAAATCTTGTCTCCAGTATATCCAATCGCTTGAATATACTGACTGAAAAAATCTTCAGTCGATCTGTAAATTATAAAACAATATATATTATATATGTATTCTATTATTAAAAGATTATTTTTTTCTTACTAATTTCTGAAAAATTTCATTAAAATTTTTAACTATGAAAAAATCTTCATTACATGCTTTTGTAATAAAAATATTTAAGCTTTAGTAAATTTATTATTTTTGAAATCATATGGGAAAAAACCATTTTTACAATAGAAAAAGCTAAAAATCAATCTTTAATACTTTATTATATAAAAACAAGAATTGACTTTAAAATTTTATTAGCAATTTTTAAAGTAAATTATTCACCTTTTATGTGATTAAATATGTTTGGAGAATTTTTATGAAAATTCCCCATATTTGAAAAAAATAGGTTTTTTAAAATGCCTGGAGAATTTGGAGCAAGAAAATTGAAAAAAGATAGAAAACACTTTAAGTGGAAAAAGGAGAGTTATAGGTATAGAATTCTTGGTTTTAAGAAGAAAAAAGATCCTTTAGCAGGAGCTCCTTTAGCTAGAGGTATTGTTCTTGAAAAAAGAGTAGTTGAGCAAAAACAGCCTCATTCTGGATTAATTAAGTGTGTTAGAGTAAGACTTTTCAAGACAGGAAAAGAGGTTACTGCATTTGCTCCAAGAACAGGAGCTATTAATTTTATTTCAGAACATGATCAGGTTGTTATAGAAGGTTTAGGAGGTTCTCAAGGAGGTGCTGTAGGATCTATGCACGGTGTAAAATGGAGAGTTTTGAAAGTAAATGATGTTTCTCTAGAACAAATAAGAAGAGGAAAGAAACAAAAGCCTATGAAGTAAACCGTTCTTTTTTAGAAAAAGAAAGCATTAGTTGAAAGAAAAATAAACGTGAAAATCATGGTTGGAAAAAAAGAAGTAAGAAAAAGGATTGAAAGACCTAGAAAAAGGCTTGTTGAGAAAAAAGAAAAGATAAAGAAAGTCTTTACTTTCAAGCTTTTTGGTAAATGGGATTCTACTGTTGAAGTAAGAGATATTAGCTTGAAGCCATACATAAATTTAGATGGTCAGATTTTGCCTAGAAGTGCTGGAAGGCTTAGAAAGACTTTCCATAAATCAAAGGCGCATATTGTTGAAAGATTAGCACAGCATTTAATGGTTGCAGGTCATCAGGGAAAAAGACATAAATTAACTTCTGGAGTTCATGGAGGAAAATCTTATACTTTATTGAAAATAGTTGAAGATGCTTTAGATATTATAGAAAAGAGGGAGAAGAAAAATCCTCTGGAGGTTCTTGTAAGAGGAATAGAGAACTCTGCCTTAAGAGAGGAAATTATATCATTCCAAATGGGTTCTATAATGGCTAGAGAAGCTGTTATTACTGCGCCACAGAGAAGGGTTGACAAAACTCTAAGATTTTTTGCACAAGGTACTTATAGAAAGGCTTTCAATAAAAAGACAACTATGGCTCAAGCATTAGCAGATGAAATAATGAATTCAGCTGCTGGAAAAGATAGTTTTGCTGTAAAAGAAAAAGAAAGAATAGAAAGAGAAGCTAGCGGAGCTAGATAATTTCTTATCAAATTTTTCTTTTACCTTTAGATTAGATATTTATACTTTGGTTTTCAAACTAGACAAATTAAACATCTTTTCTAATCACTTGAGTGTGATTAGAAAACCAAGTAGCATTCAAACAGAATGCTCGTTATTATTAAATCACAAGTGATTCAATATGGCAAAAGACAGGACAGAATTAATGGCAGAGCTAATGAAAAATCCTAAAAAGATTAGGAATATATGTATTTGTGCTCATATTGATCACGGAAAGACTACACTAAGTGATTCTTTGGTAGCTGGAGCTGGAATGATGTCAGAAGATTTAGCAGGAACACAGCTTTTCATGGACTTTGATAAACAAGAACAGGAAAGAGGAATTACTATATTTTCTGCAAATGCTAGCATGGTTCACGAATATGATGGCGACCCATTTTTAATTAATCTTATAGATACACCAGGACATGTTGATTTTTCGGGTGATGTAACAAGGGCTATGAGAGCTGTTGATGGTGCTATTGTTTTATCAGATGCTGTTGAAGGTGTAATGCCTCAAACAGAAACTGTTGTAAGACAAGCGTTAAGGGAAAGAGTAAAACCTATTCTTTACATAAATAAGGTGGATAGATTGATAAGGGAGTTGAAACTTACACCACAACAAATGCAAGAAAGATTTATGAAAATTATAAAAGACGTTAATAATTTGATATTGAAGTATGCTGAAAAAGAGTATGCTGAAAAATGGCTTGTTAAAGTGGATGATGGATCTGTTGCCTTTGGTTCTGGTTATAGAAAATGGGCTTTGTCTGTTCCTTACATGAAGAAAACTGGAATAACATTCAAAGATGTTATAGATCTTACGCTAGCTGATAATGAGAAAGAACTACAAAAGAGAGCTTCTATTCATCAAGTACTTTTAGATATGGTTATTGGACATCTTCCTAATCCTCAAGATGCTCAAAAATATAGAATACCTAAGCTGTGGTCAGGTGGTGATTTAGAATCAAAGGTTGGAAAAGATATGATGACTTTGAACAGAGAAGGTACATTAGCAGCTGTTATTACAAAAGTGATTCCAGATCCTCATGCAGGAATGATTGCTGCTGCTAGAATATTTTCAGGTACTTTGAAAAGAGGTCAAGATGTTCTTTTAGTTAATCAGCAAAAAATTCAGAGAGCTCAGCAAGTTGCTATTTATAAAGGTCCTCAGAGAATCCAGATGGAAGAAATTCCTGCTGGTAATATTGTTGCTATAACTGGATTGACAGATGCGTTTTCAGGAGAAACAATAACAAACACAGAAGCTACTATACAATCTTTTGAAGCTATCAAACATATTTTTGAGCCTGTAGTCACTAAAAGTATTGAACCAAAAAGTCCTGCTGACTTACCTAAATTACTACAATACTTAAGACAAGTAGGAAGAGAAGATCCTACACTTGCTATTAATATTAGTGAAGAAACTGGACAATATTTGGTTTCTGGTTTAGGCGAACTGCATTTAGATGCTAAAATAGAAAGGCCGCTTAAAGAAAAGGGAATAAATGTTGTTACATCACCGCCAATTGTTGTTTATAGAGAAACTGTGAAAGGAGAAGGACCTACTGTTGAAGGAGTTTCTTCAAATAGACACAATAGATTTTATCTGAGTATAGAACCTGTTGAACCATCAGTCTATCAAGCAATGCTTGATGGAAAAATAAGACAAGAACAAGTAAGAAAATACTTGAAAGAAGTAGGTGTACAGCTTTATGAAAATGGAATGAGTAAGGAAGAATCAAGAAATCTAGTTGACATATATAATAGAAATATTTTGATTGATGGTACAAAAGGTATACAATATCTTCATGAAACTATAGAATTAGTAATGGATGCTTTTAAGAATATTATGGATAAGGGACCTTTGGCACAAGAACCTTGTACAGGATTGAAGGTCAAATTAATGGATTGTAAATTACATGAAGATGCTATACATAGAGGACCTGCTCAAGTTCTTCCTGCTGTAAATGATGCTGTAAGGACTTCTATGATGAAGGCAAAACCAACTTTACTAGAGCCTTTGCAGATCATTAGAATTGACGTTCCTGATGAGCTTATGGGTAGTGCTATATCACAAGTGCAGAATAGAAGAGGATCTGTAATAAATGTTGAAAGTGAATTAGGGTCAACTTCTATTACTTCTAAACTACCGGTTGCAGAAATGTTTGGATTTGAAGCGCAGCTTAAGAGTGCTACTGGTGGAAAAGGATTCTATAGCTTAGTAGATGTAACATTTGATAAGATTCCTGAAGAAATAAGATTGCAAGTTATAGGAAGAATTAGAGAAAGAAAGGGTCTTCAAAAGGAAGTTCAGGAATAGGTTATTAGCTTTTAATTCTTTATCTCTGTTAGATTTTTATGTCCCAAGAATTATTTCAACAATTTAGTCAATATGAAGATGAGTTAATCAGAAGATTTCGTCAACATACTTTCTTTAAGAAATTTTCTGGAATGACAGATGAACAGCTAAAGAGTTATTTAACTAAAAGATGGTTTTTATCTGAGAATTTTGTTAGATGGTATGATAAAGCTATTAATGGATTGTCAAACGAAGATGCAAAAAATGTTTTAAGAGGAATTATATTAGACGAAACTCCTTCTGATAAGCCATCACATAGAGAAGATTTGCTAGCTGATCTGAATTTTATCGGTGTTAAAAGAGAAAATGTTCTTTCATCTAAACCAAGCAAAGAAACTATAGATACAGTAGATAGATTATATAATCTTGCTGGTTATACTGAAGATCCTTATCATGATTTAAGGGTTATGTGTGCTCTGCGTATGGCTGGAGAGATTCTGGTAGCAGAAGAATATAGGTATGTTGTTCCAGAATTAGAAAGAAGATTTGGATTGACTGATGAAAAAAGCAGATTTTTTGCACCTCATTTTTATCATGATAGAAAAGATAAGCAGCAAGAGAAGGAAGGGTCTCATACTGATTCTTTTGTGAATTTGCTTGAAAAAATGATTTCAGATGAGCAAGCACTGTATGTTTCTATGGATGCTGCAAAAAGAGGGTATGAAGCTAGAGCAAGATTTTATGATCAGTTTACAGTAGGCTATAAATTTTTGAGAACTGCTAGAAATGCTTTAGTTACTGCTGCTTCTATAGCTGCTGTTGTTTATCTCTTTTTAGCTCCTAATGGAAAACAAACACCTCAGGAAGAATATGCTAGATTTTTGGCTTCTTTGCCTAGAAGTGAAAGAGCTTTCTATTTGGATTGCGATAGATGGCTTATAGATCAATATGATAGAACATTAGATACAAAATATTTGAAAAATGTTGGAACTCTTCAGGCTGTTAAAGATGTTTGGGGAGAAGGACCTTAAAAATTAAATAAGTAGCTTATATAAAACTTTTTATCATAATATCTGTATGCATATAGAAAGAAAGATAATAATCGTTTTGTCTGTCTTGTTATTGATTGCTGTTGCATCTATAGCTGTCATGATTGCTAACAATAAAACATCCAGTTCTGTTGATTCTACTGTTAATTTGAAAAATAATTCTTTAAACCAATCGTCTCAAGAACCTACAAATATAATTACTCCTGTTGAGATCAAAAAACCTTTGTTTGATATAATTGCAAATGGATCTAATGGTGGAGATGTTGAGAGAGGAAATTATATTTTAAAAAAGGCTACTGAGTGGAAGGATCTATGGACTAAAATTAATTATTATAACTCTCCTATTCCTCCAGTGCCAGATGTTAACTTTTCCAAAGAAATGGTTGTAGCTCTGTTTGCAGGAAGGAAATATACTTCTGGATACTATATTGAGGTTTCTCATATTGATGAAAAGGTAGATGGTATTACAGTATTTGTTAAAGAATACTCTCCTGGAGTAAATTGTCTAACATCACAAGTATTAACTTATCCGTTTAATATAGTTAAAATTCCAAGAACAGAAAAGGAAATAGGATTTAATACAGAAGAAGTTGTTCTAAATTGTTAGTTATTCTATATTTAGTTTTTCTGTAAATCCATTAGCTAATGGACGATAGTATCCAGGGCCTTCTGGACCTGTTTCAGAGTAAGAGTTGAAAGGCATTTGATACGATTCGCCTGTTGATGGAGATACTGTGTTTTCATACCCCATTATAGTTTCTTGCCAATCATTAGATACTTTGTCATTTACTTTGTTTTTGTATTCCCAAGAGCTCATTATAGAGCTTGAATCTGCAGGATGATTTGACGGAAGTTTTACCCCAGCTGTTGTTTGACTAGCACTTAATATTATGAAATTGCTCTCCATTTGGGTTAAAACTGGAGATATTTCATCCCATTTTTCTATAGGAGCTTGTCTTAATGTCATCATTGCTGAGAACGAGTATCCATATCCATTTGTTACAGAAGCTGAGAAAATTCCTCTTAATTTTTGGCCTTTATAATTATAAATAAATTCCTTTGATTTTGTATACCATTCATTTCCATTATTGTCTTGAACAGAATTATAAGTACCTTCACTTACTAATTCTTCATTTTCTATATTTAGAGATCTTAGAGTAAAGTCTATAAAGTCATTTGGATTTGTTTGTCCAACTGCATTTACAAGAATGGCTCCTGATACTCCTGTTAAACCATCATTGTCAAAAGCGTCTATACCATTTGTGGTTTCAGTTATTTTCCAGTTTTCTGGACTAGGAATGCTAAAGTAACTACCTCTATTCACTTTCAGTGGTTTTATCATTTCTATAGATTTTTCATAACTATTTATAATATTTTTAAGAGTAGGTTCATCATCTATATTTGTATACCAGTACATTTTGTATATTGCAGTTGCACCTGATTTTTCTACAAATATTTTTCCAGATAATTTTTGATTATCTAAAACTCCTGAAAATGAAGCAGAATTTGAATTCTTTTCTGTTATATCTAATTTACCTCCGTTATCTATCACAAGATTTCTTATAATATTAAAATACTCTTCTAATATTTCGCTATTTGAAAGATCTTTTTTCAATTTCACTGGATATATTATTGCAGCTGTCGTTGTATCTGGATTTTTCCTAACTATTATAACTCCTGATGATGATAAAACTTCCCAGTCATTAGGTTTGCTAAGTGAAAATCCTTGATAATTATCTTGGTAGTTATCTACACTTTTATCATATGTTTTTGTTGATGTTTCTATATTTGTATTTTCAGGATTTGATGAAGCTGTTTCTGGGGCTTGGTATGTTTTGCCTGCTGTGGAATTTGAAATACCTACAGGATAATTATTTGACTGTCCTATACAACCACTTACTATAATTATTGACAGTATAGCTAAGACTAAAAAAACCTTTTTCATACATATATTTAGAGGCATTATTAATAGCTATTTTTCTTATGGAAGGTAATGCAAACATTTATAAAGATTCCTACATAGGTTATTGAATTGGATCTAGTATTCAATACATAATAAATAGATGATAAATTTCGGTGATATAAAAACTTAGTCGTATTCATTCTGAATACTCCTAATTTTTAAAACAGAAATTTGAGAGGTGTTTTAAAATGGCAGAGAAAAAACCACATATGAATTTAGTAACTATTGGTCACGTAGACGCTGGTAAATCTACTTTAGTAGGAAGACTTCTTTTTGATAGCGGTTCTGTTAGAGAGGAGCAAATGAGAAAGCTAAAAGAATTGGCCAAGGAGCTAGGAAAAGATACTTTCGAATTCGCATTCGTGATGGATAGATTAAAAGAAGAAAGAGAAAGAGGAGTTACAATTGACATCATGCATGAGAAATTCCATACATCAAAATATTTCTTTACAGTTATCGACTGCCCTGGTCACAGGGATTTTGTAAAGAACATGATTACAGGAACTAGCCAAGCAGATGGTGCTATTCTTGTTGTATCTGTAAAAGATGGTATACAAGAGCAAACAAAAGAGCACACATATTTGGCTAAAGTACTAGGAGTACAGCAAATCATTGTTGCAATGAACAAGATGGATGCTGTAAACTATGATGAAAAGAAATACAATGAAGTAAAAGAAACTGTAGTAAAACTTCTAAAAGGAGTAGGTTTTAAAACAGAAAATATACCATTTGTAGCATTAAGCGGTTTTATTGGAGACAATGTTGTTAAGAAAAGCGACAAAATGGCTTGGTACAAAGGACCTACCTTAGTTGAGGCTTTAGATCAATTTGTTGTTCCAGAACAGCCAATTGATAAACCTTTGAGATTGCCAGTTCAGGATGTATACAGTATAACTGGAGTTGGTACTGTTCCTGTTGGAAGAATTGAAACAGGAATCATGAAGCCAAATGATAAAATAATCTTCATGCCTTCAAAGGTTCAGGGAGAGGTTAAGAGTGTAGAAATGCATCACGAACTTCTACCACAAGCAGGTCCTGGAGACAATGTTGGATTTAATGTAAGAGGTGTAGGAAAAACAGATATTAAGAGAGGAGATGTTATCTCACATGTAAATACACCTGCAACAGTTGCAAAGGAGTTTACAGCACAGATTATTGTGTTGAATCATCCATCTGTAATATCTAAAGGATATACACCAGTTTTCCATATCCACACAGCTCAGGTAGCATGTACAATTACAGAGATTGTCAAGAAACTAGATCCTAAAACAGGAGCTGTAGCTCAAGAAAACCCTGACTTTATCAAGACAGGAGATGCAGCTATAGTAAAGATAAAGCCATCAAAACCAATTTGCATTGAAACTCAGAAAGAGTTTCCACAGATGGCTAGATTTGCTATAAGAGATATGGGTATGACAGTAGCAGCTGGTATTTGTATTGATCTAGTTAAAGCAGATGATGCTAAAAAGGCTTAAGTTTAACTGAGAAATTAGTTATTATTTTTTATTTTATGTCTATATGTTTTGTTTTTTAGATGATTCTATGTTATTATCTCCAAAAGCTTCTGATAAAAAACTTCCTGTATCATTGATACAAGTTTCACCACAATTTTATAGAGATCTTTATGATAGTTGGAAAGATACTTTTAGAGAGGTATACAATACTGACAATGCAGCAAACCCTGTAGCTTCTTTTAATATGTACACTTGTGGACCTAATTTACCAGCTTATTTTGTCATTGATTCTACTTTTCAAGAAGATATTGGAAATAGGGATATTAGAGATGCATATAGAAGCTTGTTTTATAAAATCTTTTCTCATCCTTTTACAGACTCTGTAGATGTAATGTCTTTTGGAAAATGGGTAGGCAAATATACAAGATTTTTGGAAACTCCGGTTGATGATGGATTTGAGCATGGAAAAGTTGTTGATATGGTAGATACTGCTTCTTCTGTAAAGCACAAATTCCACTATATGAAAGCAACGTTTTCAAATAGAGAAACAGCAGGTTCTGGTGATAGAGCTTCAATGGACTTTGTAGAAATTGATGGAAATATTGTTGGATATGCTTTAAGAATTCCAAGAGAGTTTGCAAATTTCTTTTATATATCTTCAACAAATGATAACTGGACTTATGCATATGGTCTTTGGGTTCCTAAATGATTTATTTCATTAATCTATGTTTTATAAATCTAGCTATCTAATTAGTGTTAATTTTGTGGGTTAATTTATGGCAGATGCTCTTTGTGTTTTGTATAAAAGATTTTTAGATGCGCGTTCTCCTGGATCAAATCAAGATGCTTTTCAAGCTTATTCGGATTTTCATCAAGGTTTATGGGACGCTGCTCAAAATTTGGTAGAATCTGAAAAAAATAAGGCCCTAGAGTATTTTGCGTCTTCAGAAGGATTTCAAAAATTGGGCTATAGTCTTAATGGAAGATCATCTGTAGAAACTTTCATACCAGAAAAACCTCCTGAATATAATCTACCTGAATTAGAGGAAAGAGGTGTTAGTTATGATGAAGTTGGTCAATGGTTAGGAATAGCTTCTGTAAGTGTTCAAACGGGCTTATCTAATAATAATAAGTGGCTTAGATTTGGTAGAGGACTATTATCTTATGTTAGATTGGGAAAGTATTTAGCAATGCATCAAGGTAGGCTTGAAAAAAATCAGAGACCTAGATTTGATAAAGTTTTGTTAGAAAGGTATCCTTTTACATCAAGAGAACAAGCTTTGAAATATTATAAATTAAGTGAAACAGGAGAAGCTTTAGACGTTGAATAAAATATTTGAATAATTAACTATCTGGTCTTGATATGAGTGCTCTTCAGGCAATAAAAACAATAGAAAGACTTTTAGAAGATACATCTCCTACGCATTCAAACATTTATTTACTGAGTACAAATGGTTTTTATGCTCATTTACTTCAGTTAACACATTATATAAAAGATCCTCAGTCAAGAGAAGAAGCTCGCAAATATTTAGAAAGTCGTGATTCTGAAGTTGACAAATATTCTATGTTTTCTCCTCGCCAAGAAGAAAGTGAGGAAATAACGCCAGTTAATCTACTTGCAAGCAAATCTACTATAAGAGAATTTTTATCAATTGGGTTACATGAAGATCCGCCTAATCTTAATTGGTTAGTTTTAGGTGAAAGAATCTCTCGAAAGACATATACAGAAAGAGATAGTAAAAGAGTTTTATCTATGCTGGAAGAACAATCTTCTAGTTATCCAGCTGATAAATATCCTATTATGAATAAATATTTTCATGATTTAGTAGATGTTATCAGACAAAAAAGTGTTAGACAAGAATCACCAAAGCAAAAAAATCAATCTAATATTAAAGTAAACCATTCTGATGATCAAGTAGATAAATTTGATTTATTGAAATTTTTGAGAGATAAAGGTGGTGTTGACGCTTTTAAAGAAAATGATGTAAAAATTCTTGATCAAAATGGATATGAGTTAGTTGATGGTAGTATCAGAAGAAAAATAGATCTTGGTGGTATTGATATAACTAAGTATGGATCTAATCTTGAAAGATATTATCTAGAAAATCATAGAGGACGAGGTGTTAGGGAGCTTAGAAAAGAAGATCCAGATTTTGCTAAGTTGCTACAAGCTAGAAATTTATTGAAGTTAATACAACCAGATGGAAAAGTAACTAGTATAGATCATCCATGGCATGCTTTATCTATTTACTTTGATTTATATCCAGGATGTACAGAAGATGATTTAGTTCAAATGAGTCCTATTCTTCTTGATAAGCTTAGATTATTTGGTCTTGATATTAGACTGCCTTTTGGAGATAGAGATGATTCTAGGTTAGCTGAATTAATAGAAACTGGTGGAAATCATAAAAAATCTGATAAAAGGCAGTATGGATTTTTTGATTTAATTGATCCAGATTTTTATGCAAGTAGAAAGTATCCTGGAAAAACCAGAAAAGAGATACAAAAATTAGACAAAAATCTTTCTATAAAGCTTTCTTTAGATTATGATGATACATTTGTGGAGACAGAATAATCGTCAAATTTTCTATTTTTTGACATTTTTAACATGGACTAAAATCATATGTATTAACTTATAAACACTTCCTACAGATATTTTTATGAATATGTCTCAAAAATCTTTTGATAGAAAAAGGCTTTCTACCTCTGAAATAGAATCTCGCAGAAAGAAAAAGGTTCCTGATCAGGGAGACTATGCAGCTCATTTAAGTTATTTAGATCCTGATAAACTTGTAACTTCTGGATATCTTTCAGATGTTTTTTATTCTAAACCAAAGGCAGAAAGATTTTTAGATGTTTATGGTCCTTTTTCTTCAAGAATTGATTTATTACAAAAACTTTTCGATACTATTGGACCTTTGCCCAATAACTGGCTTGTTATGAGAAATATGCTTCAAATAGCATCAGACGACCGAGTATATGTCCAAGAATTAACAAAGTCTGTTATTCAAACTTATTTAAAATAGAAAGCTTCCAATTAATTTTAAACAAACAAAAAAATACGCTTTTATACTTAACTACTATAGAAATAAGATCAGACAAGGCGTTTGTATGAAATATTATAAATGTCTTTTTGATATTTGAATTTAGTTGATATTATGCAAACAGCAAGAATTAAACTAGCAGGAAGAGATGCAAAAGAATTAGACGGCATATGCACTGAGATCAAAGATATTGCTGAAAAAATAGGCGTTTCTGCTAGAGGTCCTATTCCTTTACCAACTAAGAAACTTAGAATTCCTGTAATGAAGACTCCGTGCGGTGATGGAATGCATCGTGGTGGTGGTGGAGCTAATTGGGAAACTTGGGAGCTTAGGATTCATAAAAGAGTATTAGACGTTGGTGCAAACGAAAGAGTTCTTCATGCTATTACTAGAATTAGAATTCCTAGAGATGTTAATATTGAAATAGAACTTACTGATTAATTTTGATGATTTTTATGAGTAGCATGAATATTATTCTTTTTGGACCACCAGGATCTGGAAAAGGTACTTATTCTTCTAAACTTTCTCCTATATTAGGAATTCCTCATATTTCTACAGGAGATATTTTCAGAGCAGAGATTGCTAAAAAGAGTGAATTAGGCAAGAAAGTGGAACCACTTTTGAAAGTAGGGACTCTTGTAGATGACAAGACTGTTATAGAAATAATCAAAAGTAGACTGAAAGAAAAGGATTGTAAAAAAGGATTTATTTTTGATGGATTTCCAAGGACACTAGAACAAGCAAATGAATTTCAAAAAATAGCTAAAATAGATCTTGTTGTAAATCTTGTTTTGGAAGATGATATTATACTAGAAAAGGCTTTAGCTCGTAGAATTTGTGAAAAGTGTGGAAACATCTATAATGTTGCAGATATTAAAAGAAAGGGAATAAAAATGCCTCCTTTGTTACCGAAAGTTGTTGGAAAATGTGATAAATGTGGTGGTAACTTAATACAGAGAAAGGATGATAATGAGAAAATTATAATGGATAGATTGAATACTTACAAGAAACAGACAGAACCTTTGTTAAAGTATTATAAAAAGGAGAAGTTGATAAAAGATGTACCTGTAACAATGGGTCCAGAAGGTATGGTACCTTTAATACATGGAGTAATAAAAGAACATTTTAAATCTAAGTGATTATTTTCTAATATTTTAAATGAACTATAGTGTTAAAAAATCGGTTCTCTTCAAACGTCGTATGATGGATAAGTATTAGCCTGTAGGAATCATATATTTTTGGTGAAAAACATGAAACCTACTAATTGTCCAAGTTGTGGACACAGGCTAATAAAAAATGGTATTAGGAGACTTAAATACA
>JACRAC010000023.1 GCA_016213555.1 Candidatus Aenigmatarchaeota archaeon
CTGGCGCTGCAAAAGAAGTTTTCCAAGATTCAGGACAATCAAATCTGCAGGAAGATACATTTCTTCAGTGATCTATGAATACAATACGGAACGCCTAGAAACTTTATACATAATTATCATACGAAGATAGAAAAGAATCAAAAAATCCCATCCCTGAAGACATATAAACTCTTTTTAAGAAATATTCCTTAGGGTTGGTTTTTTGAATTATATGCCTGTGGATATACCGGTTCAAGATGAATTATTAAAAAAGCTAAGATATAATTATAGAAATCTTACTTACCAAGAAGTTTCTAAGATGCTTAATGTAACTTATCAATCTGTTGCAAGATCATTGGTTTTTAGAAATCCTCTTTTAAAATCTTGTAAGGGTTTAATATCTTCAGAAGCTCTTGGAAAATGGTTAGTACAAAATTTTCTGTCTAATAACTCTAATACTGGAGATAGATATCAAACAATTCTTTTTAACTATTATGGATTTGATTCAATGGATCAGGCTCTGGTACAATATGGGTTTGAAGACTCTGTAAGCACTAAAAGAAAGGGTGTTTTTGAACCTGAAAAAGATCTTACAAGATCAGATTTAAAGAAAATCAAAGGTCCTAATAAGTCTAAAGTTTTTAGGCATAGAAATAAGTCTTTGTTAAATGAAGATAAAATTCCAGAGTGGTTATATGTTACGCATATACTAGATGCATATAGTGGAGGCAGAAATAATTCTTTGATAGATGAGCTAAAATATTTTGGGTTTAATTCTGTTGAAGAAGCTCAAGAAGCATTAAAGGAGTATAAAAAATTAAAACTTCCAAGTGCATTTAGAAAATCTTTAGATTCTATTGAAGAGTCTGTTAGAGGATTTTTATGGCGTCCTGATTACGTATTCTCTAAAGCTTATGATGAGCTATATGATTATTTAGAAAAATTTTGTAGTATTATGGAACTACCTAAAATGTATTTTGGAGAGACTGTCTTTGCAAATCAAGTAATACCTAGGCTTCAAAAAAGAATTAAATTTATAGAAAAAAGTGCTGTTAGAAAAACAAGATACAAAGTATCTTCTGATAAGGCTATAGATATATTTAGAAGTTGCTTTGAAGACGTTTATAAAGAATTAAAACCGCAGCATTTATTTAGAGATGATGAGATACAATTACCTGAGATAGCTACAAAAACTGTAGAAATGGGATTTGAAATATCTGAATTTCCAAAGCTAAAGATAAATAGAGATACTACAATCAGCTATGAAGATGTAAGACAAGCTATAACTCATATACCTCTAAGTATGAGATCTGAAGAAGTTATATTTAACTATCTTGATGTTAGTGGAATATTTCTTACTGAAGAAGAAAAAGAAATTGTTAAGCGATCTTTGAGAAGATTTGTTAGAGAAAGCGAAGATGGAATGGATTATACTCCTTTTATGTCTTTATTAGATAAAAAGGCAGCTTAATTTTTTTAAAATTCTTTGATAATCTAGGTTTTTAAAGATTATGCTTGTAACTCTATTCTGGTAGTTATGAGTAATAAAGTATCATTAAGTGAGTTATCTAGAAGATTTACAGAAGAAATAAGTCTTGAAACCTATTTAGTACTATTGCCTGATGTTCTTGCTACTATTGATAAACTAAATCCCCAGGATAGAGAAACCCCTTTTGCAGCTCTTGTATCTTATGCAAGGAATAGAGGATTTCCATTTAATACAAACTACCAAAAACCAGTTGAAATATATCATGAACAACAAATTGTTGAAGCAGTTGAATTTGATGAAAATGACGCTTACTCATTAAAAGTTTATAGTCAAAGAAATTTGAGACGTATAGGTATATCAAAAAGAGTTTCTAAAGAAATTACAAAAGGAGGTCTTATATCAAGAGAACCTTTGAAAGAAATTCTTAGAATTCTTTCAGAAAATCAAGATGTTCAATTAAGAGCTGTTTATTCAAATGCATTGAAAATGCTTGAACAATATGATCTATCTCTTAGTAAAGATACTCATGATTATATTATTCCAAATAAGTTTTTTGGATCTGATTATGTTTTATCAGAAGTTAGATATGCACATATTCCATCTGAAGGATTTTTATCTCATGAATTATATTCTCATTCAGATCTTGAAAGAAATAGACTTCGTTTTGATGAGACGCAATTATTTTCTATACTTTATCAATCAATTTCTAATTTACATACTTTACATGACGAATCTTTAGATAAAAAAGAAGATATAATCCAAGAATCATATGAAGTTAGAGATTCTACCTCGGTTTCAGAAGTTTCTGTTTTAGATAAACCTAAAAAATCAATAAAAAAAGGACCTATTCCTAAGAAAACACAAAGCCCAAAAAAACTTTTAAAAACTGATCCTAGTTCTTCTGATGATTCTTGGAAAGATAATCCAGAATCATATGATAAGCCAGAATCAACTATGGTCAAAGCTGATGATTCTCATATTGTTCCAGAGGTACAAACGTCTGTTACTAATAAACCTGCTTTTTCTGGATACATAGATATAGATACTGTTAGAAGAATTAACAAAGGAGAGATATATAAACCTGACGTTGCTGCTGCTGTATCTGCTGTTAGTGCTGTAGCCAGAGAACAAGAAAGGGTTGCTACAAAAACTGAATTATTCGGTTATTTTAAAGATAACAATGTGTTTCTTACTCCTGATATGGAAGAAAGAATAATAAGTATTGTAAGAAAATTGTAATAGAAATATATTCAGGTTAATTTTTATTTATTGTTTCAATATATAACTTATCTTGAAGATTTTCTGGTTTTTAAATACATTTGAAGATAAACCTTGTTTTAATGAAGTGGGTAAAATTGAATAGTTTGTGCGAAGAGTTGGCTATTCTAATGATTAGTATTAAAGGGGTTTCACATGTCAAATCATCAATCAAGGCAAGAGGAAATAAGATCGCCTATATGTGTAGTAGTAGGGCATGTGGATCATGGGAAAACAAGTATTCTTGATTGTATCAGAGGTTCTGCAATAGTGTTAAAAGAGCCTGGTGCTATAACGCAAACTATTTCCTCAACTTTTATTCCAAAAGAGACAATAAAGAAAATATGCGGATCTCTTCTTGACAAATTTAAGTTTGAAGTAAATGTTCCTGGATTGTTATTTATAGACACTCCTGGACATGAGGCATTTACTACATTAAGAAAAAGAGGAGGAAATATTGCTGATTTGGCTATACTTGTTGTAGATATTAATGAAGGACTTATGCCTCAAACAATAGAAAGTATAGAGATTTTGAAAAATGAGAAAACACCTTTTTTAGTTGCAATAAATAAAATAGACAAGATACAAGGATGGAGAACTGGAGAGAAAAGTTTTTTGAAAAATTATGAAGAGCA
The DNA here is from genome assembly GCA_016213555.1 of Candidatus Aenigmatarchaeota archaeon. Classification (GTDB taxonomy): domain Archaea; phylum Aenigmatarchaeota; class Aenigmatarchaeia; order GW2011-AR5; family JACRAC01; genus JACRAC01. The sequence goes on from JACRAC010000023.1 coordinate 3,361, forward strand.
AGGAGATAATACAAAAACTATGTTTGAAGAAAAATTCTATAATGTTGTTGCTCAATTGTCTCAACATGGTTTTGGATCTGATAGATTTGATAGAGTTGCTGATTTTCGTACTACAGCAGCGGCAATACCTATAAGTGCAAAAACAGGAGAAGGAATACCTGAGTTATTGGCTGTTCTTGTAGGGTTATCACAACAATTTTTGAAAGGTAAATTAATTGTTACAGAAAAAGCTAAAGGAAATGTGTTAGAAGTAAAAGAAACAACTGGCCTAGGAAAAACATTGGATGTTATTTTATATGATGGAACTTTGACTAAAAATGATTTTTTAGTTATTGGAGGAAGAAATTCTAAAATAACTAAAATTAAAGCATTATTTCTTCCAGAAGCTTTATCTGATATAAGAACAGAGAAAAAGTTCAAAACAGTTGATGTTTGTTATTCTGCATGTGGTGTAAAAATAGCTGCACTCAATCTAGAAGATGTGTCTGCAGGAGTTCCTATTATTGGTGTAAAAACTCAAAAAGAAGCGGATGAAGCACTTGATCTATTAGCTAAGGAAAAAGAAGAGGTAGAGATAAGCAAAGAAGGAGAAGGACTTGTACTTATTGCAGACACTGTTGGAAGTCTTGAGGCTTTGATAAATATATTCAAGAATCATCCTATAAGACAAGCTAGAATAGGATCTTTATCTAAAGAAGATGTCATCCATGCAGAAGTTAACAAAGATTGGCATAATAGAGTTGTTATTGCATTTAATCTTCCTGTTTCAGATGAACTAAAAAAGATGTCTGTAGATAGAGATATCAAAATACTTGATTCTAATATAATATATCATTTAATTGAAGGATATGAAAATTGGGTTGAAGAAAA
>JACRAC010000024.1 GCA_016213555.1 Candidatus Aenigmatarchaeota archaeon
GGAAATGGTATTGGAGTTTCTTCTTTTTTACAACCATCACAAATATATTCAGGAAATAAAGTCACATTGTCTATAGATATTGAGAATAAAGATATCTCTAAAGTAGATGCAGCAGTAGAAGTATTCAATACAGGCATTCTAAAAAAAGAAAGTGAATGCAAAGCACAGTATAATCAGTTTTTGCCAAAGGAAATAAAAACAACTACCTGTGTATTAACTGCACCAGATTTTAATGAACTTTCAAAACCATCTACATCTACCCAAGTAGATTATAAAGTAAGTTTAAGAAAATTATTTTCAACTCCAATACAATTTGACATAATGAGTCAATCTGAGTATGATAAAGAAGTATATGCAAGTACTCTACATTCTGGACAAAAGTCTCAAAGCTTCTCAGATCCAAATCTGAACATTAATATAGAGTTTTCAAAGCAACCACCATTTATTTCAAGAGACGGCGAAAAAGCATTCATGTATATCTATGTGACAAGTGCAGGAAGCGGTTTCCTTAAAGATATAGATCAGACAAATTTTGAAATATCTGTAAATAACGGAGCTGACAACAATATTCTTAACTGTGACTTTCCAAATCAAGTCAATAAATTGACTGCTATAAAAGGAAAGTTCCCTCCAATTACTTGTGAGATAAATATTCCAAAAGAGAAAAACTATTTAAGGAGCTTTATCATAATAATTAAGTACAACTATGATTATGAGATTAGAGGAAGTATTCCTATAACTGTAATCAGATGAAGTGATTGGATGAAGTCATTGAAAAAAGTTCATTTTATTCTATTGTTATCGTTAGTAGGAATCTTGCTGGTTTCTGGATGTATTGGTCAGAGAGGTGTTACTGTACTTGAAAACGACGGCTTAAGAATAGCAGACTTTTCAGCAGAGCCTCAAGATCTAGATGTCAACGATGCAACTACTTTTACTTTGCAAGTAGAAAATGTAGGATATGTTGATGCAACTGATGTTAATGTTAGTTTAGGAGGAATAGAAAATTCTTGGAGAACTTTGAGCAATGCTTTAGTTGCAGACTCAAATGATTTTTCAAAAAGATATTCTAGATTATTTCCTCCAAATCCAAAATTCAATCAACCAGGAGACTTAAGAGTAGCTTCTTGGATATTCAAAACACCAGAATTACCTCCAGGTCTACAAGTAGATAGAAGAGTCGATGCAAATGTACTTTACAATTATAAAACAACAGGAAGTATTACAGTTCGTGCTGTTGGAGAACAATATTTAAGAACAAACTATATAGCAAAAGGAAAGACAGTTCAAGTACCTGATATATTTAATACAAATGCACCTGTAAAGTTATTATGGCCAACAACAGGTCCATGGTCAAACTACTTTATTAGAGTAGATGATGCAGCAGATGCAGAAAAATTCCAAGAAAAAGCTATACAAATAAGATTAGTTAATGTAGGAAGTGGATTCCCTATAACAGATGGTGTTCCTGGAAGAGTTTATGGAAATATAACAATAAGAGGTCCTGCTAAGTTCAGAGATTGTTTGGGATCACAAAACACACCAAATGTATACATAACACCTGGAACATTAGGAGCAGATCTATCAAAGTTAAAGGTATCTAAAGGAGAAGTTACAATATCTTGCGTGCTAGTTATAGACAAAGATGTATTTTTACAAAGAGGAATTCCAGAAGAACCTATAATAATGAACTTTGATTTGGATTACAGATATTATCTAACAGCTCCAGTCACAATTTCGGTAAATTCTTATAAATAAGATAGTTTGATTTTTCTTTTACTAAAATCTCTTTTCTAAAAACTTTTATAAGCCAGGAAATCAAAATATATTGAAGATGATCTGATGAAAAATAAATTTGTTCTATTATTAATATTGTCATTAGTAGGAATAATATCTGTCTCTGGTTGTATTGGACAATCACAACAAGAGACAAGTTCAAATGGTCTTATTATTAAAAATATATATACAGATCCACCTTCTGAGTTGATAAAAGTAACAGACCCTATTACAATATTTTTTGAAGTAGAGAATGTTGGTGCATTTAAGGCAAAAAACGTTTTTGTAGAAATTTCAGGAGCAAACTGGGCGCCTTCAGATTCAACCAGAATTTTATTAGGAGATATAAATCCTCCTGACTTGATAACAAATTCTCCTGGCGGTTTAAAGCCAGTTGCAATAAGAATACCTGCTCCAATAGTGCCTGAAGGATCATCTGTAACATATCCATTAAAGATAAGAGTAACGTATAATTACGGATCAAGCGCAGCTGTTATAATACCTGCTTATAGCGAACAAAGATATCAACGAGATATTCAACAAGGAAAACTTACACCTACAACAACAGCTGAACTTTTAGTACAACAACCAAAATTACCTACACCTATAAAAGTCAGCGTATTAGGCCCAGATAAAATGGTAGTTCCAAACTATCCATATGAAGAATTTAATTATCATATAACATTTACAAATATTGGAGATGGTATTCCTATAACAGGAGGCCAAGACGGTTTAGTCAATGGAGGTCTTTGGATAACAGGTCCAGGAGCTTATTTTAAAAGTTGCTTAGGTCTTTCTTCAGACTCTTTTGCTAACAACCCATTATGGTCAACTCCAACTGGAATAAATACAATACAGAATTTATGGCAGTTTTATTATCAAAATGCTAATACAAGAGCTCTTGTAAGATATGATGATAACAGCTGGGGATATGCGTTTGAATATTCCTCAGGAGGGCTTGCAATAGGAATAAATTCAGTAAATGCTTTTGTTAGATATCCTACAATATTGGACTGGGAATTTCTTGGAAGTTATGTAAATGGAATAAAACTTCGTACAGGAACTCATTCAGTAACAAGACCTTGTACAATAGCTATAGATAATCAAGCAAAAGGAGGCTGGGAATCAAGAGAAACTGATACTATTACATTGAATTTCGACTTAAGATATACATACTATATAGAAAAAGATTTTGAGATTTCTGTAAGAGCTCCAGTGATAAAAAACCCTAGCAGATAATTTATAAGGTTTATTAATCGGCTAATCTAAAAAATAGTTATGAATAATAAAAAAATATCTTTGTTCCTTGTACTTTCTTCTATTATAGCAGTACTATTTGTATCTGGTTGTATTGGTCAATCTTCTAATTTAGTAGGTTCTTCCAGTGGTATAGTGATTAAAAATGTCTATACAGATCCACAACAAGACCTAATAGAAACAGGAGAAGATTTGAATATTTTTTATGAATTGGAAAATATAGGAGGAACAACAGCTACAAATCTAAAAACAACTATATACGGATTTACATGGATTCCTGAAAGTGATAGAATGGCAAGCTATTGTTATCCAAAGCCATCTTGTAGCGGCGGATACACTCTATACCCACCTGATTCAATAACAAAGTCTCCTGGAGGAATACAAGCAATAAACATGAAAATACCAATACGTAAAGATCTTTTACCAGCAGGGTTGAAAAAAACATTTCCATTAACTATAAGATCAAGCTATGATTACAAAACTGTGGCAACTGCAACTCTTCAAGGTTATAGCAAAAATAGATATAATAGAGATATTCAATTAGGTAATCAACAACCAGTTATAACAGAAGCAGCAATTCCTATCCAAAAAACAATAGCAGATACACCTATATCAATAGCTATTTCAGGCCCTGATAAAATGATTGTCCATAATGTAGCATCATCAGGATCATTCAAATTCACATATAGAATAACATTTTCAAATGTTGGACAAGGATATCCTATAACAAACGGAGAAGAAGGATTATTAGTAGTAAAAAGTTTGAAAATTGAAGGTCCAGGAGTTACATTTTCTGACTGTTTAGATCAAACAACACAGTCAAATGAACTTAATGAAGTAAATGTTAAACTAAGAGGTTCTAGTGTCACAAAATCGTGTACAATTGAAATAACTAATTCAAAGTCATCTGAGGATTCTTGGTATAATCGTGAGTTTAATGCAATAAATATTTACTTTGATCTAGACTATATGTATTTTGTAGAAAAGAGTTTTAGCGTATCAATAACAGCATCCCCTACATATACAGGAGAGGGATATACTGTAGTGTAGGATACGGATCAAATAATGATGGCTTGGCTTAGCTTTTTAATAAAACTCTAAATAACTATAAATATGAAAAATAAACCAAAGAACTTTAGAAACATAGCTATTATAATATTCATATTTGTTTTCGCTACGTTAGCAATAATGGTAAACAATTTTTCTAATCAAACATCAGGAAATTTTATCGAGGCTCCTGTAAACTCATCATATAATTTAGGGTTCGTTGTTATTTCAGTAATAATATTTATGGGATTATCATTTTTCTATCTTGAGAAAATATCAAAGAAACTAAAGAAGTGATTATTGCTTTTTTAGTCTTTCAATCATGTCTTTTAGTGATGATGAAATTTTTTGCGAAGGCTGTTCAATAAGTCTTTCGTCATCTTCATATCTATATGAAGGAAGTTCTTCTACAGATTTTTTGAAAATAGAAAATTTAGTCTTTTCCTTTTCATAATTTTCAAGGTCTTGCTGAGCTTTTTTGTTTATGAATGTAAATTTTCTCTGACTTTCAGGATTAATATCAGGGTTACTATCATTTTTTTTGACGTCTTTCTTTAATTTTGATATAAGATTATCCCATCTTTTCGCAAAATTGTCCATAGATTCCTTGATATTGAATTTCTTCTCTTCAGTTTCATCTTCTTTCTTAAACAGTTTTTTATCTAAGAAGTCTAAGCTAAATCTTTTCTTTCCAGTTCGTAGTCTAGACATAGGAACATTTACGGTATTTCCAGGAAGCTCTACTATATCATCCTTAAGACATTTGTTACAAAGTTTTACTCTTACCTTTGTATTGAAATTCCTTATACATCTCCTACAATAATAAAGATAAGGATATTGTGAAAAATTATCCCAGTAATCTCTATAGTGTTCCATAGAGTCTATTCGTTCTGAATTCTCCCAAAGCATTCTACCACAATAAATTATATCATTAGAAAGTATTTAAATCAGTAAAAAGTCACTACTTATAAGTTATTTACAAACCCATTATAAAACCAAATCCATGTGAAGCCCTTTCCTCTTCATCGTCATATTTTTTTAGAACATCATCCTTATTTTTGTATTCTATTGTAAATTCCTTTATTAGTTCTCTAGCTTTTTTTAAAGATTCTTCTGTACCATCAAATATAATAAAAAATCCTTCATCTTTGAAGCCTAAAGAAGAACACATTCTTATTGAAATACTCTGTCTTCCTGTCAAATCATCTTTCTTTAGTGCATCTTCTGCTTTCATTCTTTTTTCTCCAGAAACTAAAAACACTTCTCTCATTTCGAAAACCATATTTTTGAAATCTAGATAACCTAAATTTTATCTTAGATATATTTTCTTAGATAGTTAAGAATAAAAGCCTCGAGAGGGAATCGAACCCACAGCCTTTTGTTTTTTCGAATTAGTTATACGAAACAAATGCTCTAACCAGATTGAGCTATCAAGGCATTATGAAATACAAATATTAGAAGAAAATATTAAATTATACAAATCTAAAAGCTGAAGCATTTAGCCACGTCGGTACTGATAAAACAGTTCCTAACAAAGCTATAATCAACGCAATTGCCAATATACTAACTACAATAAAAGCAGTTATCATATCTGTTGAGAAAAGTTCTTTTATACTTCTGTAAAAAACAGCAATACCTATTGATAAACTAACCGCTAATGTTAAGAAAATCAATGGAATACCTAAAAAAGGAACATAAGAAAAAATAGCAACCGCTACAGCACCTATTGAAGGAACTACTAAAGCATTTGTGATAGCTGTAAGACCTTCTTTATAGCCCCCTTTTCCTCCTAGTGTTGTTGCTATTAGTTGAATAAGCCATCCAATAATCAAAGATCCTATGAATATCATTAGAAACATCCCAACTCCTACAATCATAGAGGTTTGTATTGAGATCTTTGCAGTAGCTATTGAACCTGCTAAAGCCATTAGCACAGAAGATAGCAATAAATAAACTAATGAAGATTTTATGTCTTTTTTCTTTTTCGATTCTAATATTGCCTCAGCTGGCTTTGAAATATGTTTTCTTACCATTTTTAAAACCTATTATCACTAAATTTGAATAGTATAAACTATTTGCTAAGAGCCTTTTGGAAATGTCAAATTCAGTATGCTTTCCAAACCTTTATTTACAGTTGGAACTGCACCTGATAAGATTACCAGTGCTGCCACAAGCAATATAACCATTATTATAACTGCCAAAAGTATAGACGTTACTTGAACCATTCAATCACTAATTATAATTTAGTTAGTATAAAATATTAAGATGTTGTTACAGGAGCAAACAGTTTTGACATCATTGAAACTATTTTATCCATAGATGATGCTATTTGAGCTCCAAATGGAGTCAACATCAAAAAAATAATTACTACAATAACTAATAATATAATAATTAATCCTACAACAAATTCTACCATATCTTCCATTTTATCACTGCGTAACTTTTACATAATATGATGCTAGATAAGATCCTCCACATCTTTTTACAAGTTTGTCAAATGTAAGAACTTCATTATCAGCTGTAGATACAAGAGCACTTGCAGTTGATATACTTCTTATACAAGATTCTTCCCATACAGAAACATGTATAGGATTATTTAATTCACTTGTATCTGTTATAATGCCAATAAAATATCCCTTTACATCTGAAGGCACAATATATGTTCGTAGATGAGAAGGATCATAAGTTCCTTGTGGATCAATTAACCCATCATCATCTTCAAAAAAAGGTCTCCAAGATTCTTGTCTTATATCAATAATAGGTACAAGTTCTACATTCTTTCCAGTAGCATGCACAACATTTTTCATAGTTAATTTTAATCCAGATATCTCAGGAACATATTTTAGTTGAATAGACTCAACCTTCAAGACTCCGTTATCACCAATAGAGCTAGTTCTTAATTGAGCTTCGTTTGTTTGGACATCTGAAACCCAGAATATTCCAAGTACAACAGCTAATACAATCAAAGCTAATATAAGTTTCCAAGTAAATCCTGTTAAAGCATCTGACATATTAAAATCATCTCATGATTTTTATATAAGATTGACTTAAAGAAGTCAATCTGACATATTAAAACCTTGTTTTGACATAAAGCTGAATTTTATAAAATCCAACTTGATATATTAAACCCTCATATTAAAAACCCTTTTTTAAATAGTATATATTAGAATGCATAACTAATTAGAACATAATTATGCATTCTGCATATAGTATGTGTCACTAATATTCTAGTTTGTTATGACACATACTATAACTTGTATCAATCCCTTAATTAATCTTATCTAAAAGAATATCAACATCCTCTAGGAATTCCATTATCCGTGGTCTCTCCAACATCTGCATAAAATGTTTTTGTATAAATTAGTCTGTCCTTACAATATTTATTATCAATCCATCTCTTCCCAGAACATTTTTCATTAAAAACTTGGAAATTGCTTTCAGTCTCTTCGTCTACTATCTTATCTCCATTATCATCGTTTCCAAGCCTCCAAAAAGATATATCAACTTTTTCTCCATAATTATATAATTTAGGAACGGGTTCTTTCAATTGTTTTATATCAACAGAACATATCTTTCCTAAATAACATTTAGATCCTTCTGGACCAACAGATATCTGTAAATTACCATTACAAAGAACAACATTTTTACTTTCTCCATTAGGAACATTTATTCTGGTAAATTCTCCAGGAAGAAATTTTGTATTCCCACAGTTTATGAAAAAATCAGCTTTACAAAACCCATATTTATCAGCCAAATATTCAACAGAATAACCCCCAAGATCTTCATTAGGTCTATCTCTAAAATAGTCAAGAAATGATGTCGCAGCAATTATAGAAAATTCACCAAGTCTTATAGATTCTTGATTTAGAATATGTCCTGAATATTCTGTCCTTTTAACAAAATTTAATATAGGAGCTCTTGCGCTATTAAAGGAAAAATCATTTATATCAATAAAAAGACCTTTTTGAGCATCTATTTGCTGGACATTAGCAAAATCCTTATCACCGTATTTGTATAGTACAAATTCGTCATAATCTTTCATTGCTACAGATACTGCCGTCTTTCCAGGCTTGTTATAGGTAATATCAACATTCTTGATAGATAAAGAATATTTATAGTATTCACAATCATTAAGATTTGATAGATCTGATTGAGAGTTTCTAACAGCGCACTCAGTGCTCAATGATATTGTAGCATTTTTTACATCTATAACATCAGCAACTGTTGTCAATCTTTGGAATTCCTTTTCTTTGGCAATAGCTGTATAAGAATCACTAAAAAATAATATAGCAACAAATATCAGAGTTATGCCTAGTATCAATAAAATTGGTAATTGTACAAAACTTTCTTCAGATATAACTATCACCTATTAGATAATTCTGATTGAATTGCCTATAAAGTTTCAACTAAAGATGATTTATCTATAGAAGAACTTTCCCATCACAGATCCTACCTTACTTATAATAGAAGAACTAGATTGTGCTGCACTTCCAGAGGTAGCAACTAAAGTTACTATAACAATAGCAACAGCTATGAATAAAACAAAGACAACTAAAATCCACCAGACTTCTCCCTTCATATTAAACCCCTTATAATTGATATGTTTTGATATCTAAATTAGATACATAAATATCTAATTTCAGATTTTTAAAACACCTATGAAATTTTATATTATCCAGTACCAAAAGGAATATTTTGTGCAAGTTGGTTTCCAGCGCTAGATCCAAATTGAAGACCACCAAAGAAAAATACAGCAACCAATACAACAACTATAACAATAAGTATTAGAAAAGCAAATACTTCAATAGGTATTTCAGTTACTAGAAATCCTTTCATCTTAATCATCTCATGAAACTGGTTTGAATTTAAACATTGATGGATCAAGCCATCCAAATATAAATCCTACAACAAGCCCTAAGACAATTATAGCTATCAGTAAAAAAAGTACAAGTCCAAAACTTATGCTTGTAGAGCTCATGTTATCTAATTTCTTTCAAGTTCTATATATATTAACCTAATTATCTTTAACTGATTCCTACAGCTCCTACAAGAGGCTTGAATAGTATTAGTGTAGCATATACTGTTACAACAAACGCAGTAGTTCCTATTATCAATACCCATGCTGTCATGTTCTGCCTTCCTATAGGATCTTCTCCGTTTTCAATACCATTCATTAGATAACTAAGAAGTATCAATGACTCAAACAAATATATTCCTACAACTAGTATAAATTGAATAGGAGATATAGCCATATTTTCAGGATTTATTCCAAAAAATCCAGCATTTGTACCAGGTCCTACAGTAGGAGCCTTTAGCGCTAAACTCTTCAAAATATCTATCATCAAGATAGCCATTGTAGATATAACGCCTGCAATCAACGGAGAAAGAATATATGCCTGAAATCTTAGAGAACTTGCAACCTCGCTTAGAGAATCTTTTACCTGTTCTTGTGTTCTATGTATTCCTCTAAGATATCTAGATATAGTTATCATAGATATTGCTGCTGTTTTTACACCTCTTTTTGAAGATTCTGCTATTGATTTTAAAACAGATTTTATAAGTTTTGAAGGAAAGTAAAGTATTGCTCCTGATTTTTTGTCAAATATTGCATTTTCAAAAGTCATCCCAAATTTTTTAATGTTATTAGATATTTGCATAAACATGTTTTTTATTTTCAATCCTTCTATTCTCTTTATAGATTCATCCATGGCTTTTTCTATAGGAACTCCAGTTCCTATAACATTTCCAAGCTGGAATAGAGCTTCTTTAAATTCTAATTCTATGGCCCTAACTTCTTCCCTTATTGTATTTCTCTTAGAACTTAGCAAAAGATAATGTATAGCAGGAATCATTGCTAACCCAAGTATTATAACAACTCCTCCAAGAACACCTTCCCCTTGTGTTAATGTACCTGGTTTTGAACCAGCTAATTCATTGAAATACAAAAATATTCCAAGACTCATTATGATTATTCCTATTACAAGTCCAATGTAAAAAGGATTGATAGCTTTATTTCCAAAATAAATCTTTCCTTCAGGCGGTAAGTCAGGATGATCGCTAATATCTATTTTACTAAATGTAGCAGGCCTTTTTTCCAATGCATTTGATATCACAAAGAATAATACTAAAGGCAGTACAATATCATAAACAAGGAAAAGCATTATTGGATCTACCTTTAGAAATATTGCAATTATAGGAAACATTACTAAACCCATTACAGGAAGTATTATTCCCATGGCATGTATTACAGTTATAGGCATTTTCAAATTTTGTATATAGTTTCTCGCACTATCTCTATTTCCCTCTAATACAACTCTGATAGCTTCATCCAATGTAGACAATCTTCTATTTCCTGTTTGTCTCAATGATGATATTAATAACTCTATTGATTCTACAAACTCTTTGTTTCTTGACCATTTTTCAGCATAATCTAGTAAAGCTTCATTTATAGAAAGATAATTACCTATCCTTACATCCCACATAAGTTTTCTAAAATCTTCAGACAAAGGACCTGTTAAATTTTTAGCAGAAAAATCAACAGCTCCTTCTAAGCTTGGATTTGTTCTCATGTAAGATACCATATATAGTATAGAACTTACAATCTCAGCTCCAGCATCCATCTCATATTTCTTCCTTAAATGATAGGGGTATGAGTAAATGTAATATGCAATAGGAATAGATACACCAAAAACAAACATTGATAATGTTAAACTAAGACCAAGAAATCCAAGAGCTTTTGTGGCAATAAGTATAAACGTAGGAACACATACAAGTAACGTAAATAATATTGTAAAAGACGCAACTCCGTTTGGAGTCATGTTAAGATGGGCAAAGTCAATAGCATCTTGCATTTTTTTTGAAGATTTTTCATCCATCTTTTTTCCAATAATCTTCTCAGAAAATACACACATTTTTTCATAAAATCCTTTTGGATCTCTTTTCCCAGCAGCCATGAAAAGTTTGTATTCTCTAGAAACCATACTATCTTCTATATCATCTGGTTTAGATTTTGGATATCTCTCATCTGGCATGAATTTATTTAGATTAAACTGAATATAAATTGCCTATGATGGAATTCAGTTTAAGATATAAGAGACATAGTAGTCTCTTCATAGATTGGTTTATACTTAACTTCGCCACTTTCTAAAACTATTTCTTTCACCTAATTCATTTTGCCACTTGCGTTTACCAACGCAATTTTAGCGACTTATCTTCGTATCTGTACACAAAATCACCCAAAATACTAAGGATTTCTTCAGAAA
>JACRAC010000025.1 GCA_016213555.1 Candidatus Aenigmatarchaeota archaeon
AAAATCAAAGAAACCGAACGAAACGTCAGCTTTATCAATTATTGCTACACTACCTAATGAGAATGTTACATTTTTCATGAAATCACCAATTCCATGATATGTAGCATTCTCTTATATTCATCTAAGTGGCGAAGTCAGGTATTTAGCTATATTGTTTGGAGCTTTGCCGGATTTAGCTCTAACTTCACAATTCTTTTTATTTATTTTTAGAAAAAATAAAATAAATTGGAAAAATAAAAAGAGTGTTGCAAAAAATACACCTGATTATGTATTCAAATTATATAACTTATCTCATAGTTTAATAACATGGGCAGTTTGTTTTACGCTTGTTTATGCAATTATAGGTATAGATTCTTTATTTATGATTGCTTGGCTGCTTCATATACTGTTTGATATTCCTACTCATGAGAAAGGATTTTTTGATACAAAATTCTTATACCCTATATCAGATTATTCTATAAATGGTTATAGATGGAGCAACAAGTATTTTATAATTGGTAACTATTTTTTTATTACTTTGTCTATGATTCTAGTATTTTTATCAATCATTTAGTGAAATATAGGACATCATATGTTTTAAATATTTGCATAAGTTAATGATTTTGTTGATTTGTATGAAGAAAATAGCTATTATTTTTGCAGCTTTAATAATATTCTCTAGCCTTGCGTTTGCAGCATCACTTCCTACTATACTAGTGGACAAGGTGGATCCTCAGCCAGCTGAACCTGGAAAGGACATAACTATTGATATAACTTTATTCAATAAAGAAACAAGGGAAACAGGAGATTTTTCTGTAACATTTGAAACAAGTTATCCTATTATTCTAAAATCTTCTACAGAAGATCTTACTAAAGTGAACTTATGTGGCGGATGTTCTAAGAAAAATAAATACTTCTTGACAATAGATTCTAGTGCAGTTTCTGGAACATATCCTGTTTATATTAAGGCTTTATCAGGAGGGTCTGAGATAAGTCAGAGAGTTGATATAACAGTAAAAGGAATACCGAATATTATATTTTCAGCAGATTCATTAGGTCTTAATAATATAACTCCAAATACACAATTTTTTGTTGATCTTAATCTTACCAACATAGGTAGTGGCAGTGCAAGACAGATAAAAATACAACCAGAATCAATAAATTTTGTCACACTTGGTGGTTCTATACAAACAATAGACACACTGGGTCCTAGTAAATCTAAAATAGCTAGCTTTAATTTTCTTCCATCTTCTTCGTTAGATGCAAATTCTTATACAATTCCAATAAAAATTTCTTACTTAGATGATCAAGGAAACTCTATAAATACTTCACAAAATCTTGGGGTTAAAGTTGTTAATAAAGGACAGTTATCTATAAAGACAATAAAGGTCGTTTCTGATACAGGTAGCACTATTATATCTAAAGATCAACCATTTACAATCATTATAAGATTAGAAAATGTTGGAAAAGGAACCGCAAATTCTATTACAGCTAATCTTGAATGCCCTTTTACAGAGAAAAAGAAATCATTCTTAGGTCAATTGAAAAAAGATGAAGATGCTCCTGTAGTCTTTAACATAGTATCTAATAAAGATGGTGATTTTCAGTGTGGATTAAATGTTTCCTATGAAGATGATACAGGATCTTATCAATTAACAGAGAAATTTGACGTAAATGTACAGAGTCCTGGATATCTTGGCATGATTTTTGTACTTTTGATAATAATTCCTGTTGCTTTAGTTATATTTAGAAAGAGAGTTCCTGTATTGAAAAATATCTAAATTTTAATGAGAATGAAAATCTTTAAATAAATTTTAGTCTTTTTACAGAATTTAGTGATCTTATGCGTGTTATTCCGTTTCTAGCTTTTAAGGACATGAAAAGGGACAAGAAAATAGTTGTATTAGTTGTTTTTCTTCTAGCATTTTCTTACATAAACATGACTTTTTTCCCAGCTTTTCTTAATGGTCTAAGTGATACTTTTCAGAGCGAGATAGTTGATACAGGAACATCTCATATAATAATACAACCAAGTCTTGATTCTAATGAACAATATCTTAATTTTGAATCAAGTATTAGAAAGAAAATTGATCTCATACCAGGTGTTGTAAAATCTTCGGCCCATTTGTATGCTACTGGAACTGCTTATTACGAAAACAAGCAATCAGGTATTAGGATTGAAGGTACCAATCCTTCAGACGATATTGAGGTAACTACGATTAGTCAAAAGCTTCTTAGAGGAGATTACCTTTCTGACGATGATGACGAAATAGTTGTTGGTGAGTATATTGCTGGTAGGAAAATAGAAGATTCTATAGGGAAAAATAGTGCTTTTGGTAGAAATGTAGAAGGTCTTGGTGGAGTTGATGTAGGCCAGAAAATTAAGATAAAGTTTTCAAATGGCGTAGAAAAGGAATATAAGATAAAAGGTATTGTAGGAAGCGAGGGATTTAGTTTTGTTTCTCAAACAGTTTACATTAGTAAAAGGGAAGCTGATAGTGTATTAGGAATAAGTGATAAAGCATCTGCAATACTTGTTAAGCTTAATGACAAGAACTCTGCTGATAAATATAAAAAATTAATACTGGAATTAGGAATAGCAAATGCTGATATAGAGACATGGCAAGAAGCTTCTAGTTTTGTAAACGGAATAAACCAGACATTTGGGATTGTGATAACTATCACTACAATGGTTGGAATAATTATTGTGATGGCTACTGTTGGTATAGTGATATTTATCAACACTACAAGGAAGAGGAGAATTATAGGTGTTCTAAAAGCAATTGGAATGCAAAAAAATCAAATATTAGGAGTATTTTTATTTGAGGCTTTGTTTTTTGGAATACTTGGTACACTATTAGGATTGGCTATTGTATATTCAATAGTTTTTTATCTTACCATCAATCCTATTGTAGTTCCTATAGGATATCTTAAACCTATACTACCGTTGGAGACTGCTATAAATGCTGTTGTAATATTATTGGTGTCCTCTGTTATTGCAGGGTATGTACCGTCTAGAATGGCTTCAAAACAAGAAGTATTGGAAAATATCAAAACTGTAGAGTGATCTGTAAATTGATGAATTAAAAATGATTAAATTAAGAAATGTACTTGCAATTGGAAATTGTTCGTACTTTTTAAGCGCGTGATTTTATGATAAAACTTAAAAATGTTAGTAAAACTTATAGCATGGGAGATGTGGTGGTCAATGCGCTTGCTGGAATAGATCTTCATGTTAAGAAAGGAGAATTTGTTTCTATAATGGGGCCTTCTGGATCTGGAAAAAGTACTATGCTTCATTTGATAGGAGTTTTAGATAAGCAAACAAAAGGAAGTCTTATAATAAATAATATAGATGTTGCTAAGTTGAATGATGAAGAACGCACAACATTTAGACTTAAAAATCTTGGATTTGTTTTTCAGTTCTATTCTTTGTTGCCTGAGTTGACAGCTCTAGAAAATACTTTTATTCCTAATCTACTTGGTGGAAAGAATTTTGATCAATGTAGGAAAAATGCTCAAGTTAATCTTGTTAAACTAGGTCTTGGTGAGCGGCTTAAGAATTATCCACATCAACTTTCTGGAGGAGAACAACAGAGGGTATCTATAGCTAGAGCATTGGTAAATAAACCAGAAATACTGTTGGCAGATGAACCTACTGCTTCTCTTGATTCAAAGTCAAGTTTGAACGTCATAAATATTTTTAAGCAACTAAATGAGGAAATAAAACAAACTATTGTTCTTATAACACATGAAGAAGAACTTGGTAAAAAAGCTGACAGAGGAATATGGTTAAAAGATGGTGTTATAGACAAGGAGAAAAGATTCTAAGTATTTTCAAAAGTCTAAAATTAAGCTTTTTAAGGGTTGTTAATTAAAAAATGGATATGATCATGACATAATAATGTCATGATATATAGTAAGGATAGAATATTATATCAACACTTGTCTATTACTATATTAAACATGGTTTTAGAAATGGCAGTATTCAAATTTGTAGTATCTGAGAAGGAAAGAACAGTTCAAATGGAAAAAGACCAGAAGGAATGTCCTATTGTTGGCAAGAAAATAGGTGAAAATTTTAGTGGAGAATTTCTTGGCCTAGATGGTTATGAACTTCAGATAACAGGAGGACATGATAAGAATGGAATTCCTATGAGAAAAGATGTAGATGGTATTGTTAAAAGAGCAGTTCTTGCAAAAAAAGGCGTAGGATTTAGTGCAAGATTGAGAAGAAAGAAAAAGTTAAAAGATCCAATAAAAGGTCTTAGAAAGAAAAAGACTATAAGAGGAAATACTATAACTAATGATGTTGTTCAAGTAAACTGCAAAATTATCAAGAGCGGTCCTAAATCGCTAAATGAAATAATTCCTCCAAAAGCTAAAGAGGAAAAGAAGAGTGAGTGAAGAGATTTCTATGGATATTTTGCAAAGAGATCCTATTCCAGGACTAGATATAGAAGATGCGTGTTTGTCAGGGAACTTTCTTGTGAAAAGGAGTTTTTCATCTCCTAATGGAAAAGTATATCCTTTGTTATTTACACCTGCAGATGGAAGATATTTAGTTTCTATGGCTGTTTTAGATCCTCTTACTGGAATGAACGGGGTTTATTCAACTGGAGTCGTTGATAAACCAAACGATTTTATGGTTTCTGGAGATTATACTTTTATAGGTCCTTTATCAGAAATTCCTAACTATGTTCATGTATCAGAGTTTGCTAGAGATTATTCTAAAGATAAAGGATTAAGTCCTGTTTTGTATATTAATCGAGAAGGGTTGTTTGTTCTTGTTTAAGATTCTCTAATAATAGATCATATTTGGTTTGCTTTAAAAAGTTAGAAAATAATAGCTTCTATAGAAAAACTCGTCTAGGTGGTTAATTTCAAAGCTAAAACTAAAAAAAATGATGATATTGATAGAATTCCTGAAGTAAATATAGGAATGGTTGGTCATGTAGATCATGGAAAGACTTCTTTAACACAGTCGTTGACAGGCGCTTGGACAGATACTCATAGTGAGGAGGTAAAGAGAGGAATTACTATAAGGCTTGGATATGCAGATTCTTCTTTTTATTATTGCGAGAGATGTGATAAGTATTCTTTAAAAGAAAAATGCATAGCATGTTTTACTGATACAAAATATACAAGGACTATAAGTTTGGTTGATGCTCCTGGACACGAAACTCTTATGGCTACAGTACTTTCTGGAACTGCTTTAATGGACGGTGCTATTCTTGTTGTTGCTGCAAATGAAAAATGTCCTCAACCACAAACAGCAGAGCATTTGAAAGCTTTAGATATTGCTGGCATAAAAAATATTGTAATAGTTCAGAATAAGATAGATTTGGTTGATGAAGAACAAGCTATGAGAAATTATAATGAGATAAAATCGTTTACAAAAGGAACTGTTGCTGAAAACTCACCTATTATACCTGTAAGTGCTGCACACAATATTAATATTGATCTTTTGATAGGTAGCTTGGAAAAGTTTATAACTACACCTAAAAGAGATCTTACAAAAGAAGTAAGATTTTATGTTGCAAGAAGTTTTGATGTAAACAAGCCTGGTACATCTATAGACGATTTGAAAGGAGGTGTTGTAGGAGGTTCTATTACTCAAGGAATTGTAAAAAAAGGTGATGAACTTATAGTAGTTCCTGGAGTAAAGGATGAAAAAACTAATACTTACAAGCCGTTGAAATCAAAAATTGTTGGAATAATTCAAGGGGGAAAGCACAGAGATGAAGGACATCCTGGTGGTCTTGTAGCTTTACAAACAGAGTTAGATCCGTCTATAAGCAAAGGAGATAAATTATCTGGAAATATTCTTGGAGTAGAAGGAAAATTACCAGAGTTATCATATTCAATAAAGTTCAAGATCAATTTATTTGACTATATAATAGGTATAAAGAGTGGCGAAAAGCTTGGAGGAATAAAAACAGGAGATGTATTGATGGTAACTGCTACTATTGCAAAGACTGTTGGTGTTGTCGCAAGTTCAAATAACAAGGTTGGAGAGATGAAATTAAAAATACCTCTAGCAGTTGTCAAAGATGAGAAGATTGCTTTATCAAAGCAGATAGGCGGAAGATGGCATTTAATTGGTTGGGGAGTTATTGCTTAATATATTATATTCGTTGTGTATAAGATTTGAATAAATTTCTCTAAGTATAATTCTATTAGTTGTTATGCCTCTATGTTTCTCAATAATATTTGCGAAACTATTTTTCTTCCTTTGAAGCTCTTATGAGAATCTGTTGTAGTTTGAGTTCTACTAAGTACTTTTAGTCCACTAAAAACATCTTCTAGAAATCCATGTTTGTACTCTCTTCTAACCCATCCTTTATTAGACTCATATGCAGGCATGTAAGACAATGCTATTAATCCTCCTGGGGTTGTCCTGACTTTCATATTTTCTATTACTCTATAAACACTTTCATGATCAATTTCTGGCCATAACTCAAGATTGTCTATAACGTTTATACAAATTACTGCATCGTATTTTTTATCGTCTTCTATACCTTTTATGTGATAACTTGCTACATTTCCTTTTAATAATTTTAATCTTGGATCTTCGTCTTGGTAATTGACTTTAAACTCTTCTGCATATCTCTTTCCTAGATCTAATACATGAGATCTTTCTGGCAACATATTATTTAGTCTTATAACTACATCTGAAGGAAATATACTAAATGGTGCAGGATTTTCTCTGTATATTCGGTCCCATTTTTCAGCTACTTGTATCATTATTACACCTTACCTAGTTTTTGCTTTAAATCTTCTTGTACTGCATACAGATTTTCTATTGGATTTTCGTTATCATAAAGCAAATATTCAACTCCTTCTAACTGGGGATCAGAGTAATCTATTGGTTTGTTAGCTAACCCCTGACAACGCTCATCTGTCTAGGTATCTCCTCCTTGACTTCCTCTTGCTTCCAATCTTTTAACGAGTGTTTCAGGAGATACTTTTAATCTTATTAAATATTTTTTAATATCCTGCGGCAATCCAATAAAATACGGGTGTATATCTTTTGCATGATTTATTACAACGTCTCTGCCTTTTGAAAGTGCTTTATCTCTTTCATTAAAAAGCTCTTTATAAGTTGCATATGTTATATGAAATCTGTCTTCTTTTGAGAGACTTTCTGTTAATAAAAGATCTTTCTTTTCTCTAAGAAGTCTTCTTGCAGTTTCCATATCATAAGGTAAGTCTCTTTGGCTAAAGAATTTTTGAAAAAATCTCTAGAATGATTGTATTGCCTATGCACAGATTTCCAGGGAAATTCGTCCTGACAAAGTCTACCTACATAATTATCAAAACTGTGGTCAGCAAATACTAAAGAATCTCGTAGATAATCGGAAATTCTGGTTTTTCCAGAGCCAGATAGTCCATGAACTATAATTAAGGTAGGCATAAACACCACTATACTAACTTATTGGTGGTAAAAGTTAAATAACCTAATAACATGTTCTGCAACCAGGTTTGTAAGTTTTGAAGAATTCTATCATTTGTTGTTCGAAGAGGTCTGCGTGTTCTTTGCTGCAGAAAGAGCGCTTTTGAGGTTCTGTGTATCCATATACAGGAACTATTCTTTGAATAGCTCTATTGGTTTTTTCTTTGCAAAATTCACATGTTTTTGAAAATAATTTCATATGTTTGATATGTTTTCTAGAAATAAAAACTGAATTTTAGATAAAAATAAAATAAAATTTAAATGATTTTCTTTGATGATCTATTCTTCGTCTGTTTCATCGTCATCGTCTTCCCAGTCGTCATCATCGTCTTGATATTTGAAGATGTTCATTTTATTCACCTTTTGTCTTATATTTTACTTAACATTATTCCATAAAGTTAATAAAGATATTTTATTTTTAGAAATTCATTTTAGATAAAAATAAAATAAAAATTAAAACGATTTTTATTCTTCGTCTGTTTCATCGTCATCGTCTTCCCAGTCGTCATCATCGTCTTGATATTTGATGAACTGCATTGTATTCACCTGTGGTCTACTATATGTTCCAAATATTTAAAGATATGTATTTTACATATTGCTCCAATTATATATTTTCTACTAAATACTTTCAGATAATTTAGTATAGGTAAATTCTGAATTACCTTTAAACCCATACTACAATGCTCTATACGTACGGTATAGAGTGTTAAATATGCTTCAAAAATAGGTTTATTTTTCCTTAGGAAACCCCATATATCGTCTAGATCATATATTAACCAATATATCCAATTACTTGAGTTACAATATAGTGACAACCTTAAATACTTTTAGAAGTAATATATTAATCCTTGAGTGTGGGTACTTAGCAGCATTTGTTGCTATGTTTAATTCGACAGGCAATTTTAAATCGTACAAACGTACGTCATTTTTTCATGCCAACAGAATATCCTATGGATATTCAGATATAAAAATGGGGTGTAATCTAAAATGGCAATTGATCATTGCAGAAAATGCAAGGAAGGAAGACTTGTTCAACTTAAAGCTAGAAGTCTTATGTTCTGTGGTTTTTGCGGACATGAATTTAAAATGAGCTTTAGATAAATTTTTCTTTTATTTTCTAATCATAAATGTTTATAGAAATTATATTCTTTCTATTGAATCTAATTAATTTTCAATGTTTTAGGAGAATAACACATAGGACATTTTATTGTTCTATAATACCATAAGAAATCGCAATCATTACATTGCCAGGTATCTATCTGAGCTTTATCGTATTTTGGCCTTCTTGACATAAATATCCCTTTCTAAAGAATTTTATCTTTTATGTAATGTACAATATTATGCAGTTGGGTAATATATATAGAATTTGACATAATTCATTGATATTATGATGTCAATTCTATATACAAAAAACATAAACATAATAGTTTTTCTGTTATAAACTTTTTGAAATTTTTTCTAAAATGTAAAAGAGAAAACAAGTACAATAATTACCTGAGATATAGTATTAAAGTAAATGTAATTGTCAATTACAATAAAATTTATTTCTGGTGAGTTATAGTATTGTTATCCAAATATCAACTTTAGAATTATTGGTATTGTTATCAAGAGGATTACAAAAATTATTGAAAGTATGACTACTAATTTTAGACCTTTTTTAAGACCCTGGTGATAAAATCCATAAGCTAGACCAACGAAAAGACCGCCAAAATGTGCTATATAAGATATTTCGCTTGGACCTGAAAAGAATCCTATTATATTATAAAATGCATAGCCTATTCCTATTAGTCCTAAAGGGATTGGATATTTGTGGCCGAAAGGCGAAACTAATATTCCTACACCTATAAGGCCGAATATTCCAGCAGAAGCTCCTAAAGATAGTACAGATGGAGCATAATAGAATACTGAAACAAGTTGGCCTGCAAATGCTGCCAGCATAAATATTCCTAATGTTTTTTTCCAGCCAAGCTCTTCTTCCAACGCTAGTCCAAAGAAGAATAATACAAGCATGTTTGAAAGCAAATGTGTTATGTCTCCGTGAACAAATATTGATGTTATTATAGTCCAAGGTCTTTCGAACAAGTTATTTGTTGAAAATGCGTATTGATCGAAAAATTTATCTTCATTTAGACCTAGAAGTGGAAGAGAAAATATCTGTATTACAAAGACTGATATACATATCAACACAAGGGTTATTGTTAGCTTCATGATATGAATTAGAATTCAATCTTTTAGAATTAAGCTGCTTTAGGCCAAGAGTCATTCATTCTAGTTTTTTCTTCTAGAGTAAGTGCTTCCTTGCCTTCTGTATAAATATAATCTACTCTATCGTTTGAACTACCTGTTTTATAAAGTTCTTTCATAAGGTCTTCAGGTGTTTGTGCGGTTAATTGTGTTATTAATTTGTCACCTGATTTTACTGATCTAGAGAAATCTGCAACATAAACTGGACCACTCTCTTCAATAATCTTTCTCATTGTTACAGTATATTCCATAATTATCTAATTTTTATATTATTAGAAAATTATTTAAAGAGTTTTTTGTCTTTTAGACCTATTGCATGTAATACCGAAAAGCTTTTTAACTGGCGAATCGGATTATTTCTTAGGATTATTTTTCGATTGATTAATCTGGGCAATTAATTATTCGATTAATTATATTAAAGAGAAAAAAGTAAGAATGAATCAGTTATGAGATTGGGCGTCTCAAAGTTGGGCTAATTCTAAGTAGTAGATAGAATAAGGAATATATAAAGCAATTTGTATTGTGAAGTATATTTCTTAGACTATATGATAATCGTGCTGGATTGTAAGATAATCTAGCTAATTACTGAAATTAGCTTAATTGCTAAGAGAAATGTGGTTGCAACGCAACTTCAGGACACTGTAAATTTCAGTTAATATAATAAAAACATTAGAGGTGTTTTAAATGACAGAAACAATAGGAGCAGGAAATTTCGACAATGTGCAAAATTTTGAGTCGCACAAAGCAAGAATAGTAGTAGTAGGTTGCGGTGGTGGAGGATCTAATACTGTAACTAGATTAACAGAGATAGGCATCAGTGGTGCTACAACAGTAGCTATCAATACAGATGCTAAGCATTTGTCAACTACAACAAAAGCTACAAAAAAGATTTTGATTGGAAAAACATTAACAAAGGGTCTTGGAGCAGGAGGTTTTCCAGAAGTTGGAAAGCAAGCTGCAATGGAGTCAAAGAATGAATTGAAAGCTATTTTACAAGACACTGATTTAGTTTTCATTACATGCGGTCTTGGAGGTGGAACTGGAACAGGTTCTGCACCAGTTGTTGCAAAACTTGCTAAAGAAGCAGGAGCAATAGCAATAGCTGCTGTAACATTGCCTTTCAAATTAGAAGGAGCAAGAATTATGAAAGCTGAAGAAGGTCTTGGAGCTTTGAGACAAAGCTGTGATACAGTAATTGCAATAGAAAATCAAAAATTGTTAAAACTTGCAGGAAACATGCCTTTGAAGCAGGCATTTGCAATGGCAGATGATGTTATTGCAATGATGATAAAAGGTATTACTGAAACCATAGCAGTTCCTTCGCTAGTTAACTTAGACTATGCTGATGTAAAGGCTGTTATGAGAGCAGGAGGAGTTGCTGCAATTGGAGTAGGTACAAGCGAAGCAGATCCTGAACACAGAGCAGAAGAAGCTGTTTATAGAGCTTTGAATCATCCACTTTTAGAAGTTGATTATTCAGGAGCAGCAGGTGCTTTAATCCAAGTAATTGGAGGAAATGACATGACTCTGGATGAAGTAAGCAAGGTTGGAGAAATTGTAGGTACACAATTGGATCCAAATGCTCAAACAATCTGGGGAGCAAGAGTACTTCCTGAAATGGATGGAAAGATTCAGGTTATATCAATTGTAACTGGAGTAAAGTCACCATATATATTAGGTGCACATCAAGAAACTGCAGTAGCGCCTGTAGAAGCTAAATCAGTTCAAGGAAGATCATCACCTAGTCTTAGAAGACCTATTTCAAATGATCTTGGAATTGAAGTAATTGGATAATCACCCTTTTCTTTTCAAAAAGAAAAGGCTAGATGTCACCCAAAAGAAAATTTTGCTTTTATTTTCAAAATTCATAATTATCAATTTTAAAAAATCAAAAGTTTAACAAATCTGAAATCATTTATTTCAGTAATCATAGTGAAACCACACCCCACAAAAATTCGGTAGCTGGACGGAAACGAATGACAAGAACAGACTGAAAAAAATGAGTTACCCTTCATTGGATACTTATTTCCATCGTCAGTTCGGTCAGAATAAAAAATCTGACCAGCTACCCTATTTCTCTTTTCCTTAAATACAAAATACTTATAAATTTCGTAACTATTTAGCTCAATAGCGAAATCTTGATTTACTTGGGATTCTAATTGATTAGATGCATGAACATTGTAAAGATTGTCATGAGAATTGTATTCCGAGAGAAGAGTTTGAACGTGTTGTAAATGGTCTTCTTG
>JACRAC010000002.1 GCA_016213555.1 Candidatus Aenigmatarchaeota archaeon
GAATTTTCTATAATCTTCACCTTCATCTCTTATATGTGCATCAAAATAATCGGTAGGTATTACTATTCCTCCTCTTTCTGATATAGCTTTTACACCAGTTAGATATTTTGGAAATATTAGTGAATTTGCATATTCATTAGCAAATCCAAGAGCTCCAACAGTTTTTGCAAAAGGACCTTTTCTGCATAATTCTGTTCTTGTTTTTGCAAACATTGTAGTTTCTGGTAATGTCCTATGGCTTTCAAGTTCTTCCAAAGATATTCCTAAAGAATTTGCCAATTCTATAAAATATTTGTTATGAGCTCCTTCTAACTCTGAACCCCAATGTTCTATTGATAAAAACTCTGCGATTGGCCTTGCTAATTTCCATGCAGGTATATCTAATTTTTCATCTCCTGCCTATCCATATGCATGGGCTAAAGCATATGGCAATGATGTTGATAATCTATACTGCTCTTTTACAAATCTTCTAAAATTGTCAATGGTCATATAACCAAAATTATCTAGAAAACTATGTTTTAGAGATTGGTGCTTTCTTACGGTTTCTTCAATTCCTAGTAAATATTTTGATGTCATTATTTTAGTTAAAGAGAAGTGTATAAACCCCTACTTTTTCTTCTTTAGCTTAATATATTCTGAACGTTTTACTAATGCAGCAAGAGCTGCAGCAGCTCTATCTGGAGTTGGATATGTAGGGATACCAGATTCTTCTAGGATTTTTTTATAAATATCTGTAAATTCTCCTCCTAAAGAGCATAGTACAATAGGTTTTTTGTATTTTTTAGAATCCGATATGATCTTTATCATTGTACTGTCTAAAGTAGAAAGTTGGAATAATACTATTAGTAAAATGGCATCAACATTTTTGTCTTTCATGGCTGTTTCTATAGATAATTTATATCTTTGGGAATCAGCATCTCCTGTTAGATCCAAAGGATTGTTAATAGATATGTAATTTGGTACAGATTTCTTTATTTTTGATTTAGAAGATTCTGACAGTTTTGATAGTTGTAATCCTTGGTTTGTTATTGCATCTGTTGCTATTATTCCAAAACCACCTCCGTTTGTTATTATTTGGATCTTCTTTCCCTTAGGTAATGGTTGTAAATCCAAAGCTTTTGAAAAATCAAATAACTCGTCTATATTTTCTGCCTCTATTATGCCTGATTGTTTGAATAAAGATGAGTAAATTTCAGCTTGTCCTGCTAAAGATGCTGTATGTGATTGAATTGCATGAGCTGCTTCAGAGGTTTTTCCTGACTTTAGGACTATCAAAGGCTTCTTAATTTTCTTAAGGGTTTTGATAAAATCTAAACCATTTTTAGCACCTTCTATGTACATTGCAATGGTTTTTGTTTCTTTGTCTTTTTCAAGGTAATTTAGAAGGTCTATTTCGTCTATATCTATTCTATTTCCAATAGAGATGAATTTTGACATTTTTATGTGTTCAGAAGCTGCTATGTCCATCATGGCAACTCCAAATGCTCCTGATTGTGATACGAAAGAAATACTACCTTTTTTTGGTCTTTCTTGTCTATGTATTTTTGTAAATAATGTATCTAGACCAGAATCTGCGTTGTATATTCCAATACAATTCGGACCTAGGATTCTCATCTTTTTAGAGAAATTTCTTATCTTTTCCTCCTCTTTTACGTTGCCTATTTCACTAAATCCAGCAGAAAGAATTATGACAGAAGATATTTCTTTTTTTGAACACTGCTGGATTATGTCATAGACATTATTCGCAGGGGTTATTATAATAGCAAGGTCAATATTACCCTTTACATCTAATAATGATTTGTAACATTTTTTACCTAGAATAAATTCTGCCTTTGGATTTATAGGATAAACATCTCCTTTGAAATCAATAAGCATGTTTTCTAACACTATATGTCCTAATTTCTTTGGATCTCTACTGGCTCCTACTATTGCTACTGTAGATGGATTGAAAAAATTATTCATTCTTATAGTATTTTTCAATCAGAGATAAAGATTACTGTTAACGAGAAAACGAATTATAACGTTTTATTGACGAAATTTTGTAAAAATTTTTCTAAATTTGGCAAAAAAATCCCAAAACTATATAAACAGGTCAAATGTAATATAAAGTATCGGTGATTAAAATGGCAGCTAAAAAGAAAAAAGCAGCTAAGAAAAAATAAATTAAATAAAAAATAGTTTTCAATTTTTTATTTTTTTTCACAATTTTGATTCTGATATTTTAATATAAAACGGGTGACTAAAAATGGCAGCAGCTAAGAAAAAAGCTAAGAAGAAATAAATTCTAGCAAACAGTTAAAAAATCATCTTTTTTCTTTTTTTATATTTAACTAATTCTATTTAATTTCTTAAAACAACATAAATTTTATGATACGAAAAGGTAAGGATTTTTACCATAATCAATATGACAAAGCTATGCAAATGTATAGAGATGGTATCTCTATAAAGGATATTGCCAATAGTCTAGGAATATCTTATTCTAGCGTATATTCATGGACAAAGGGAAAAATACCAGAAGAAGGTAAATTGAATGAATTTATAGCTTTTTTAGAGAAAACTGGACCATCTCCTGTTATTGTTATTAGAGAGATGTTTTCTAGTCATGATGATCTATATCAAAATTCTTTGAAAAGAGGTTTTAATGTTAAGAGGTATAAAACAAGCTTACAGAAAATTGGGTCTGCAGCTACATGGTATTATTTAGAAGGACAGGAGGATGAATTAAAGAAAAGAGTTTTAGATATGGTTAAAAGATATAAGGAATTGAGAGAGAAATTTGTTGCCTAGCTATTTTACAGATAATTGTACTATAGACTTCCAGTTAGATTCTACTTGTTTTTGATCAAATTGGTATTTACTTTGTATGCTATGAACAGGTTCTAAAATACCTAGTTTAGCTGGTCTAGGTCCTAGAATTACTTTTCCGCCTTCTATTTCAAATAAAGGCCATATTCCTGATTCTACTAAGTCTCCTGCTACCTGAACTGTTAAAGAACGATCATAATCCCATTCTGAAGGACATGGTGCTAAAACTTCTATAAATCTTAATCCTGTCATTGTATGAGCTTTTGTTATTTTTCTAGATAAATCCTCTATGTTGTCGAAAGAAGCTGTTGCAGAATATCCTATGTTTCCAAGCATTTTCACGAATTTCACAAAGGGAGTTCTGTTGCAGCATATTACAAGTATTGATGATTTTATTAATGAAGGTAAGAAGCGCTCTGCTGTTTTATCGTCTATAACAGCTATAGCATTGCTTTCTAAAGGATTTTCCATGAAAAAACTTTCATTGAATATACTAACGTGGTCTTTAAGTGAGGTAGAAACTGTTAAAAGATCTTTCTTTATAACATCTCTTAATAATTTCATTGTTAATTGTGAACCGCAACCTACTATCATATTTACACCATCCATACTCTTTCTAATTTATCAGATGTCTTCAAATGCTGGAATAATTCTATTACATCATCTGTGCTTGCTAAATCTGCTATAAAACTTATAGTATTTTTATTCATTTCCTTAATCTCTCTATGAAGCATTCCACTAGATCCTAAAAAGAATTTTGTATCTATTACAGCTATCTTTCTTCCATTTACTATCTCTTCACAGCTTGTTAGAGGGAAAAGATGCATTCTTATTAATCCGACTTTTTCTCCTAAGCCTCTTAGCTTTTTTACAGCTAATTTAGCGTTTGTACTTATAGATCCATAAGACAGGATTATAAAATCAGCTCCTTCTGTCATATATTTTTCAGATGGTATAAATGAACGTTTTGTACGTTTTTTCCAATTATCTGAAACAGCTTCTATATATTTTTGAACATTGTCAAGAGATTTTTGCATTAATGCAACAGATTCTAGATTGTCTGGTAAAATTGCCTTTAAAAGTTTTTCAGGCTTTTCAACTGAATATGTTTCTAGGAAATTTTCAACTACTTTAGAACTTAATGTTTCTAGCTGTTCTCTAGTATTTTTTAATAGATTATCCAAGTGTATTACAATTGGAACAAGAATTTTTTTATCTTCAGAGAGTTTGAATGAGCATAGAATATCATCATATAATTCTTGAATAGATTCTGGATAGATGTTTAATGCATAGTTTACAGGTGTTTTGTTCAAGCTCACTAGTACAGAAGGTATTTTCATTAATGCCAGACGTTTTACAGATACTATGCTTCCTAAAACTAAGCTTCTTTTTGCTATTAAGGCGCTTCCTATTACAGCGTCTTCTAATGAGTCTGTAACAATACCAGCATTTATTCTAGAAGATGCTTTGTGGTCTGCTATAAGTTTAGCAGAAGCTCCTTCTGCTGCTGCTAGTATTGCTTCATAAACATTCATAATTTCTGGCATTTTATCACTTTTCAGACTTTTCTTCTGTTATTGCACTGTGAGTGCATTCTCTTAAACAAATAAGACATCCGTCACAAAGATCATAGTTTATCTTTGGTTTATTGCTAACAATTTCTATTGCTGCTCTTGGGCATAATGCTATTGATACACATGTAGAATCGCATTTTTTTGCATTTAATACTGGTCTAAACACCTTCCATCTTACATCTTTTTCTTCTTTTATTTCTTGTCTTGCTTTGATTTCAGATTCTAGTTTCATACTATCACTTTACTAATTTTAATCCTTCTTCTGCTGCTAAGCAGTTTTCTTTTTGTTTTTTGTTTAGCTCTTTTTCAATTGCACTTTTGACATGCTTTATCTGTAATTTTGTAAAATATTTAGTAACAGCTCCAGCAATAGGCATGTTTGGAATACCTTTTCCAGTGTTTTTCAATGCTATTTCTGTTGCATCTATTACATGTAAATTTTTAGATTTTGTAGCTGCTTTTGGCTTTTCCAAGGTGTTTAGAATAAATATGTTAGTTTCTTTCAGGTCTTTTATTGAAAAAAGTGAAGAATCTAGTATTACAACTAGATCAGGGTTTTTTATAGGACCTTTTTCTAAAACATCTTTGTCTATTCTCACGTAAGCCTTTTTCACACTTCCTTTTTCACAAAAGTCATTGCTATTAAGACCTGCTAACATTCCTGCTCTTGATAAAGTTCTGGCAAGAGTCTCTACTCCCTGCCCATCATATCCAATTATACTTATTTGCATTACATATCATCTATATACTAAAAAATATATGTTGTAGACTTTGTATACTACTCTCTAATAGATATATAATACTTCGAAACGTTAAAAGGCTTGTTTTGGCTGTTAATTTGAGTGGGAAGAAAGTGCAATTTTAAATATCTTTGACATTAATTCTTTGTAAGGTTGTCTTATGTGGGGGTATGGTTCGTCTCAAAATAGTAAAAATTCTGATGATTTTCCTCAAGCAGGAGGGCTTGTGTTGCCAGATTTTTCAAAAATTCCTGGAAAAATTGTTTTGATAGCTACACCTATAGGTATTGTAGCATCTTATTTTGAAAAAGATGCTACTAACCCTTATACAACAGCTTCTTGTCCCTCTGAGCAAGATATTAAATATACAATTCATCGTGCTTTAGATGTCGGAGCTGATATTGAATTAAAAGGGGGCGATAGTTTTAGATATTATGTTGAAGTTTACTTAATTCCAGAAGTACAGAAGGAAATAAATATTCAAAAACCAAAGAAATAGATTAAACAGATCTCTTTATAGGTTCTGCTTCTTCAGCTGAAGTAGGTGTTACGTGTTTTATAATTACTACATCGCCTATTGCCTGTACCATTTGAAATGGAACTACTACTCCACGTTTGTCGCCTACTAATCCTGACAAAAATGATCCTTTATCTGTGTCTATTACCATTGATTTTATTCTAAATTTTTCCATGTCTAAGTCAATATCGCTAACTTTTCCACAAAACATACCTTTTGCTGTGAATACATCTTTCTTTACTAATTCAGAATAGTTTTTTTGAGTAACTGCCATATATCTCACTATAACTATCTTATCTCTTATAGAATATAAGCTTTGTGTAATTTCGGACGTTGGTTTTATTAGTAAGGATTATATAATTAATTATGGATAAAATCAAAAAAATGGTTGATAATGAAGCTTATAGGCTTTTAGAAAAATACAAAATACCTATTGCTAAATATAATTTTGTCAAAAAAAGTAAGAATTTTGAGAAAGATATTGAAAAACATATAAAAGACTACCCTTGTGTTGTTAAGATAGATGGAGATGTTATTCATAAGAAAAAAGCTGGATGTGTAGAGATAGTATACAAGAAAGATGAATTGAAGAAAAAGGTTTCTAGTATTGTAAAAAATTCTAAAAAGTTTAAAGTAAACGGGGCTATTATTCAAGATTTTGTTGTAGGAAAGGAAGTTATGATAGGTTCAAAGAGGGATCAGCAGTTTGGAACTATATTGATGTTTGGATCAGGAGGCGTTATGGCAGATGTTATCAAAGATGTGAGTTTTAGGGTATTACCTGTAGATGAAAATGAGCTAGAATTCATGATAAAAGAGACAAAAGCTTATCAGGTGTTTATGGAAGGTGAAAATGTTGACGAATTTGTAGATGTTTTGAAAAAAGTGTCAAAATTAATGACTGACAATGTTGAAATAAAAGAGCTTGATATTAACCCATTTTTTCTAAATCAAAAGATTTGTGCTGGAGATATTAGGATTATACTAAGATGATTTTATGAGAAAACATTTTAATACAAATTGGAAATTTCTTATAATTTTAATTATTTTTGTCATAGCTCTTTTGATTTCTATAAGCTTTGATATAAATTTTCAGGTAAATAGCGATGGCTTATTCAAGGCAAAACTAACATGCTACGATACTGATAATGGACTGAATTTTACAAAGACAGGTTCTGTAAGTATTTTTTATGGAAGAGATCCTTCTACATCTCATCTTGATGAATGTAGAGACGACAAATTAATAGAATATTATTGTGATGATAGTCTGAAAGATAAATACAGTATTGTTGTAAAAGATTGTAATTGCCTAGATGGAAGATGTGTCATAGATTAAGAGCTTCAAATATTGTATTTACTGTCTGAAATTCTCCCCAAGTTTTGTCAATTGTTTTATAGCCTCTACAAATTGCAAGAAGGTTACCGTCTTTATCAAAAAGACCTCCTCCGCTAGATCCACCTGCTGTTAGCAGATCTGCTGTTATTTCAGGAACACATCTTGAAAGATCCAAATCTTCGTAAGGTTCAAAATCTATCTGTGTTCTTCTTGATAAATATGATAATCCAGATCTTCCTACGGGTAGTCTGTTATCTAACCAAAGATCTATTGCATCAACTGGAAATCCTAAGCTTACTGTAACTTTAGGATCTTTAGGAAGATCTTTTGACAGTTCTACTGATTGTATAAAATCAAAAGGAAATTCAAATATTGCAACGTCTGCTATAGGTAGCTTTGATTTTGGGTCTTCAGCTATTGGAGTTGAATATATCATATGTAAATATCTTAGTGGCATTTCCATATCTTGCCAATAAAATTTATGATTGCTAGGTCTTTTATAAGCTGTTGGCCCTGTTGAATGTGAAGCTGTTACAAGGTATTTTTTACCTTTAGATCTAACAACAACTCCACCGCCTATATGAAGCTTTTTAATTTCAGTATAAAGATCTCCTGATACAATACCCATTGCTTTTCTTGCAACAGCTAATCCAGGTGTTGGCATTTCTGTGAAATACGTATTGTTAATCGAAAGCTCCTCACTTTTTTCATCTCTATGTTTGTATAACATAACTAAGAAAATAACAACTTCTTTCTTTAAATGTTTTCATTTATTAACAGCATGCTTTATTATCAATATATTGCACGAAGAATTCTTCGAGCACCATTCCTCGCATTTTTCCTGCCATTTCTTTTCTTTATAGTCCAATCCGCAGAATTTGCATTTGTATTTCATTTTCTCACCTTATTTTTAGCATTTACTTTGCA
The DNA here is from genome assembly GCA_016213555.1 of Candidatus Aenigmatarchaeota archaeon. Classification (GTDB taxonomy): domain Archaea; phylum Aenigmatarchaeota; class Aenigmatarchaeia; order GW2011-AR5; family JACRAC01; genus JACRAC01. The sequence goes on from JACRAC010000002.1 coordinate 7,900, forward strand.
CAAAGCTGTCAGATTTCTTGAAAGAATGTATATTGAGAATAGCAGCAAGCTAATGCTAATCAATGAAAAATATATAAGATATTTACCAAAAAATGCTGTTGTTGAGAGCAGGAATGCTCCTGAAAATCCGAAAAGAACTAATATGCTTGGAAGTATAGGAGCACAGCATGTCATTGCAAGCATTCCTGTAAGCAGGCCTGCTGCAGTTGTTCCAGCTTCTTTCGCTCTAAATAACGATAGTCTAATAAAATAAGCTTGCATTGATATAACAATTCCAAATAATCCAGACAATACAAATAATGTAGCTAGCCGAATGTAATTTACTTCGAAGAATATCCCATCTGGAAAAAATGTTATTGTTTGGCTTGCAAATAGATATACAAACGCCATAACTATTGCAGAAAATGCAGCTATTGCTATGTATTTTTTATCTTCAAATACAATTTGAAAAGATGTTTTAAATTTCTCAAACATAAAAATCACTAGGAATCAATAAAAATAAAATAAAAAAACAAATCATCTAAAGCTTTGATACTAAACTTTGTACCTTTTCTGTGCTGCAAGCAGGTGCTTTATTCTTGCTATTATAACAAATAATAGCAGTTATGACATCTGCTTCATTGTTTATGCTAATAGCTTCTTTTGCATCTGGATTGTTTTTCAGATCTTCCTGTATTTCAAAAAAAGACAAACCACTTAAAGTTCCAGGAGAATATCCAGAACTTATCTGAACGTACACACCTTTCTTGCCTGATATCATAAGAAAAGGTATGGATCCTTTTGGATTGTATTTGTTGAAAACCTCCTGCTCCTCAGTTGTGAGCTTTTCCAATTCATTGAAATCTCTGTCCTGTATTTCTTTATGATCAAATCTAACATAACCGCTCGTATAGTCTACTCCAATAAGATGGAATGTCGCTAGATTTGATGGCATGTCTTTTATTTCAGCACTAGTTGTTCCTTTCAGTTCTCCAAGCTCTCCAAATTTTTTCAAGCTTTCTACTAAAGGCCATCGTTGTGCTGCACAAAATGGACAAAATTCGCCTCCTACAAACAATACTCTAACTTTGCCATCTGAATTAGCTGGCTGATTTGAGTACTGAAAATAGTTTCCTAATGTCTTTACAGGAGCTGTTAGTTCTTTTTCTGTACTTTCAATTGCCTGTCCTGTAACAGGTTTTGAAGGATTTAGAAGAATCAATCCTACTATTACAGTTACAATGACAACAACCACAGCTGCTATTACTATTTTATTTTTCATCAATTCACCCCATTACATTTACAATTAATGTAAAACTTACTTGTATTGAGATTAAATTGTATATATAACTATTCATTAAACCATATGTTTAAGGTGTAAAAGAATTGGTTTAACGCTGTGGGCAACTATCTATAATAATTTTTCCTAGCATAGTCAAGTTAATAGACAATCTACCCTTTTTTTCATTGACCTCTACAAGACCCATATTTGCTAATCCTTCTGATTTTCTACTTCCATTTATATGGTAGGAAACCAATGGTAAACTCATTTTTAGCTTTTTTGACAATTCATCAAATGATGCACAGCATGTTTTGTCGTCTCTAAGGACTCTTAAAATTTCCAGCTTTTTCTCAGGAATCAATTTATAGTAAGAAAAGTTTAATGTAGGAAGCATATTTACTTCTCCATCGTTTACTGAAAAAGCTTTCAATCCATTTACAAAAGCAGCGCAAATTGCAGGACATTGATTTTTAGCTGTAGAAATATTTACTAGAACATTTTCATTTGCTGCTTTGATATCTGAAAATATTTTGAATATAGAACTCCAAGAACCTTCAGTTTTCATAATTTTTACAGGTATATTAAATTTCTTCAGTTCTTTCAAAGATAATTTTGTATTATCCATTGTTTTATCAATAGAAACAATAATAATTTTCTCTATTTGAAATTCTTTAATTCCAATAAACAAATTCTTAAGGTTATCTTCTGAAATAGCAACCATTGTATGCTTCATAAGTATTTGATATTTTTCATTTAATTTAAATCTTTATTTTAAAAGCTAAATATAATATTTAATAGGCAATTTAATGAAAGTAAAAATATATGGATCAAAAGGATGTCTTCAGTGCTTAATGCTTAAAGAGTTTCTGAAAAAACATAAAATAAAATATAAGGAAATTGATGTAGAAGATAATGAAGATGCATTCAAGAAAATGGTAAATAAATCAAATCAAGATAGGACTCCTGTAGTTGAGATAGATAATAAAATTATCATAGGTTATGATAAGCCAAAATTAGAGAAGCTTTTAAAAATCAAAGAATAACTTTCTTTAAATGTTTTCTAAGATGATGTTTAGAAATAGCTCTAAGAGTAATGCTGGGGTAGCCAAGTGGTTACGGCGCTAATTCGTAAACTATATTTTACGAAGCGTGTGCCTGCTAATAACATTTGCTTTAAAAAAGCAAACTAGCTGTAAGCTAGTTTCCGAAAGGATGCGTGGGTTCGAATCCCACCTCCAGCGCTTACCCAAACTTTTCTTTTGAAAAGAAAAGTTACGGTTCTATCAAAAGAAACTTCAGTTCTAAAGAACTGATTATTGGCGAATTATATGAAAAAGGTACATATAACGTATTTTGTGCACGGAACTACTACTGATAATGAGGCTGGCTTGAGTAGTGGATGGAGTGATGTAGGTTTAAGTGACTTAGGAAAGAAACAAAACTTAGATCTTAAGGAACTTATCAAAAGAAGCAAGTTTGATATTGTTTTCACAAGCGATCTTAGAAGAGCAAAAGAAACAGCTAACTTTGTATTTAATGGAACTAAGATTATTGAAGATAAGCGCTTAAGAGAATTAAATTATGGCGTGCTACAAGGTGCTAGAGAAGAAGAGATCGTTTATGAAAAACATATTTCTAACAGATTTCCTAATGGAGAATCTCTTAAAGATGTAGAAAAAAGGATGAAAGAATTTTTAGATTATCTGAAGAATAACTATTCTGGAAAACACGTAGCTGTAGTGGCTCATAAGGCTCCTCAACTTGCTTTGGATGTTTTGCTGAATGGAATGACATGGAATCAAGCTATTGAAAATGATTGGAGACATAAAAAAGCCTGGAAACCTGGATGGGATTATTTGTTAGAATGTTAGGTGTATACTCATATTTTATAAAGTTTTCTCATTAATTATAATTCTATGACATCTAGGTCTAAAAGTTTATTTAATACTGCAGATCCTGATATGAGAAAACTTCTTGAGAAAGAGGCAGTGTTGACTGATTTAGGTAATGCTTCTGGACTTGCTTATTGGGATCAAGATGTAAATATGCCAGAAGGTGGAGAAGATGCAAGAGTAAAACTTATCTCTACTTTGGATACTATACAACATGATCTACAGACAAGAAGATATTTAGATAGGCTTATAACAAGACTTGAGGGCAAAGTAGATAATGGAGATTTTTCTGAATACGATAGGGCTCTTTTAAGAGAACTTAGAACTGATTATGATTTAGCATCTAAACTTCCTAGAAGATTTGTAACTGAACAAAGCAAAGTTAATTCTAAAGCTCAACAAACATGGAAGAGAGCTAAAATGGCTAATGATGGAAAAGGAGATTTTTCATTATTTGCTTCTGATCTGGCAGCTGTGTTTGATTTAAAAAGAAGAGAGGCAGATTATCTGGGATTTCAAGGACATCCATATAATGCTTTGTTAGATCAGTATGAACAAGGGTTAACTGTAGAGCAACTAGACACTATTTTTCCTGTATTAGTAGATGCTACAAAAACCATTCTAGATCGTGTAGAAGGTGCTGAAGTAGATAGAAGTTTTCTTTCTTTAAAATATCCTAGAGGAGTTCAGTGGTCTTTTGCCAGAAGACTGTCTAGATCTTTAGGATTTGATTTTACTAGAGGAAGACTAGATAGAGCAGTACACCCATTTACAATAAAGTTTGATCCTACTGATGTAAGAATAACTAATAGAGCAGATCCTAATTATTTGCCTGCTGGAGTATTTGGAGTTATTCATGAAACAGGACATGCTCTATATGAACAAGGAGTTGATAGAGGACTGTCAGGAACAAGACTTGCTACAGGTACATCTATGGGTATACATGAATCTCAATCAAGATTTTGGGAAAACTATGTAGGTAGAAGTAATGAATTTTGGGAATATTGGTTTCCAATGCTTCAGAGAAAATTTCCAAGTCAATTAGGATCTGTTAATGTAGATCAGTTTGTTAAAGCGATAAATGCTGTTAGGCCTTCTCCAATTAGAATAGAGGCTGATGAAATAACATATAATATACATGTAGTTATTCGTTATGAAATTGAGAGAGATTTATTATCAGGTAAAATACAAACAAAAGATGTTCCAATGATTTGGAACGAGAAAATGAGATCGTATTTAGGAATTGATCCTCAAACAGATTCTCAAGGAGCTTTACAAGATGTTCATTGGTCTAGTGGTCTTGTAGGATATTTTCCTTCATATTCTCTTGGAAATATATATGCAGCTCAGTTTTATAATTCTTTAAGAAATCAGCATCCAGATATTGATAGAAGTATTTCTAAAGGCGAGTATGGTTTTATTAGACAATGGTTGAGGGAAAATATACATAGACATGGAAGTGTTTATAGACCAGGAGATTTATCTACGAATGTTACAGGTGAGCAATTAAATCCACAATATTTTGTTGATTATGCTATGAATAAATTTGGACGGTTGTATGGAATTGATTTAAAAACATCTCAACTTAATCCACTTCATGCCTAGAAAATCTTAATAATTATTAATTATTGCTCTTTATAAATATTCTAAATAATGTGGTAGAATGGGCATTGAAGAAGTTTTTAATGAAAATTTTGTAATACCTTTGGGAAATTACTATACCCCTGTTAATACTATTATTTATGGTTTAGTATTTGCTTTGGCAGTTTTCGGAGTTTATAAACTTCTCAGAAGAATGAATGTTGATATTGATAGAAATTTTGTAATAGGAATAGTTCCTTATGTTGTTCTTGGTAGCGTGCTTAGGGTATTGAGGGATGCAAAACTTCTTGATTACTGGTTTTTTGCATCACCGATAATCTATATGCTTTTGTTTGTAGTTGCTACGATTACTTTGGTATTTAGCAAACAGCTGGAAAAATTTGCAAAAGCTGCTAAAAAGAAGTCAGGACTTACAGACTTTCTTTCAGATTATCATAGACTTTGGTGTTTATTAGGAATAATACTAGTTATTGCAGGATTTGTAATACTTTCCACAGTTGGTTACAAAAATTATTATGCAAGCGGTCTTATGTTAGGATTGGCTGCTATATGGGGAGCCATTCTTTATCTTGCTTATGAAGCTAGAGAAAAATTCGGGGAGAAATATAAATTCTTAAGTGTATTTTCCAAGGAAAACTGCTTGTTATTAGGAATACATTTATTTGACGCTTCTACAACATTTGTTGCATTGACCTTCTATCCATATTATGAACAGCATGTGGTTTCTAACTTTGTTATAGGCTTTTTAGGACCTGCTGGACAATTTGTCCTTAAAATTGCTGTAGTTACTGTTGTATTATGGGCTTTGGACAATTACTTGAAGACAGACAAGGATAGCATTTACATGAGAAATTTCATCAAGATAGCAATATTTATCCTAGGATTTGCACCTGGGTTTAGAAACTTCTTGAGATTAGGATTTGGAGTATAAATCTAAGCATTTTCTTTTTATAAAAAGAATTCTTGGTAGTTTCCTAATAGAAATTCGACAGCCATATGGTCATTCATAAATTTACCAGTTGATTAATGGATTTAAACTCTTTCTTCCTATATTGCTTTATTAGATGGGCCGGTGGTCTAGCGGTTATCTTTAAAGAGCGTAAATGACGCCGCCCTTACAAGGCGGATATCGCAGGTTCGATTCCTGCTCGGCCCACTTTAAAAATTTTTTATTATGTTTAGAATTATTCGGGGTTACTAGTTTCCACCATCTAATTACGTTTTTACTACCCATGCTATAAATCCTGTATCTTTTATATATTTTTTTAGTTCTTTTGTCAAAACTTTCATGTTTGAAAATACTATGTTTAAATTCTAAATTTTTTAAAATTTGTGAGATATCTTTTTTTAGATTGTTACTATTTGTTACTATCTCAATAATTGGATATTTTTTATCTCTTAATCTAAAACAACCGTCAGAATCTATTATACCCCTTAAAAAAGCTATTTGAAATTGTTTGCTTGAAAGTATCCATTTAGGTATTCTTATGTTATTTTTTGGAGATTCTTGTACATTCAAAATATCTCTGAAGAAATGAAAAACAGCTTTTGATCTCAGTCTTATTCTTATACCATTCTTATTTTTTAAGTAATCTAATTTAATGTTATTAAAATTGAACAAATTCTGCTTTCTTTTTATTAGTATAGACTCAAAATATTCTATATCATCTATCTCTTGCTGGAAAAAGTGTCTCCACAGTAGCTTTCATTGCCTCATTCCAAAATAAACCAACTACAAACACCATAGAAGTAACAATAGCTGCAAGAAACATCATCTTAAAATCTTGTTTTTCAGCAGATTCTTGAACAGAAGCCATAATAACCTAATAATTATTTAGTTTTTAGAAGTTAAAAAAGATAACTAGCGTGGAAATTTTAACATATATTCTCTGAAATATATTTTTGTGTTTTTGAGCTCTAGGCAAAGTTTGTATATATTCTACAATCTTTAGTTACATATGAATCTGGATCTTTCAAATGTTGAATTTAGCAAGAATGATTTAAGACGTAGAATAAGAATTCCTGAAATTTTGTCAGAAGAACTAGCAGAAGATGTAGGGTTTCATATAGGAGATGGATATATGAGATCCAGAAAGAATAAAAACGATAATGAGATTAAATACGATTTTGATTATGCTGGTAGTAATCTAGCCTTGGTGTGAAATTTGCGACTGCTATGATTGTGACAGTGATAGTAGCATTTGCAATTTTCATATTATACAGATCTATAACTTTGGCTCAACGAGCTCAGAAAGGAGTTGTAAATCAGATGTCAAGACTAAAGATAGAACTAGATAAACAAAGAAAAGAAGCAGAAAGAAGACAGAAATTATTGGAAAAGGCTCTCGCAAAAGCCACTAAAAATCTATAGTCTTTTTCTATGTTTGAAAAATAAATCTTTTATGCTCTGTGCTATAATTTGCTTTTCCTTATAGATAGTGTTGTTTTTAGAAGTTTTATAGATATTCATACACTTAACTTGGGGGAGATATTTTTACCATTCTTTTTCTATAGGTCTTTATAATACGAATATTCTTTTAGATACTTATTAGCCATTCAAAATTGTTAGTTTTAGAAAAAATAATATAAAATCCTTATGAAACACTTCTTATAAGATTCTCTAGCTCTTGATGAGTATTTATATATAATTTGTTCAGCTCATTAAAATAAACATCATTTAATAAAATCTCTTTATCGTAGCATGTGAGCTTTGGAACGAGTTTTTGGTTTGTTACATCACCTTCTGGAAAAAAAGCGAGTGTGTTATGTGCAAATCTATTTATTATCTCCCTAATTCTGTCCATATTATCTGCTAAGTCTTTCAAATCCTTTCCCAATAATAAATAATGTTCTTTTGTGAGTCTTCTGAAAAGTGATATTTTACTATTAAATGTCATAGGTCTTTCTTTAAGGATAAAATGATCAAAGATCTTTTTGATTTTCTCTTCATCCCCTGTAATATAGCCTTTAGGGTAAAATAGGTTTTGAATGAGTTGATCTAGAATTATTTCTATTTCTATGCTTATTGCAATTACATTACCTCTTATTTCTCTTAATGCTTTCACTTGTAATTGCCAATCTTTAGCCAATTTCTTATCTATGTGAATTGATTGTCCTGGTGATATGGTTATCCAAGAATCTCTAGGTGCTATTGGGGTTTTCATGTTAATTTTATGGATATTAAAAATTTAATATAGGTTACTTTATTGGTGATAGATATTACTATTATACTATGTGACATAACAAACTAGAATATTATTATGACACTACTATATACAGAATGTATAATTATGTTCTAAATTGTTATACATTCTACTATAATTCTCTATTGAAGATTGAAAGATATTTTATGGATAACAAGAAGTTTATCATAGGAGGGTAATTTGAAACTTCGAGAATAATATATTAAAGCTAAAAACCCCTAAAACTAAGGGTAATCTATACAAGATTCTGTATTATCGTTAGTACATCTTTTTATTCTCTTATATGTGTAATACCAACCTCTAAAGAATCCATATTTTTCCACGGCTTTGATACCATAGTTTGAACAAGATGAGTAGAAACGACATATAATCCCCTTTCTTTTATTATGGTTTCTACCAAATTTTCCATGCCATATTTTCTTTATGAAAAATATAGATAAGAATCCTAGAATGCTATAATTTCTTTTCATAATATAAGGGTTCTTCTTTATAATCAGCTGAACTGCATTTTGGACATTTTTTAATCTTATCCAATTCTGTTTGATTTGCCTCTACATTTCTTTTTGCTTGATATGCAGCTCCTTTATCACCACAGCAATTTCCAATAACGCCCCAGTTATTAACATTTATATTATCTTTGATTTTTTTCTCCCTATTTGCCAAAGAATGCCATATTTTTTTACATTGGTTACAAGTTCTCTTAAACTCTGCCACGTGTTTTTTTGGATCAAAGTTATCTTTTGTTATTTTCATTTTATTCATATCAACACCTATAACAATAACATGTATCTGCACCATCTACTGTACTATGATGTTCTAATCTAAATCCCCATGTTGTTATTTCATATGATGTATTAGATTTAATTGCTTCATCAGATTTGACAAAACTTTTATTTTCTAAATGTCTTTCTTTACACATAGATTCACAAATTGTTTCTAATTCACATTTAGACCTAGATAATCCCTTAGACTCACACCAATCAGTAACCTCACTCTCATAAATATATGGATCATAATAAGTATAGTATTCCTTAACCATATCGTCATAACAGTTTAATGAGTATAGATTATATCCATCAGATGTAGATTCTTTTTTAGTTGTTAGTGTATCCCCAGAAGGAGCAAAAGGTTCTTTCTTTATTAGAATTGGTTTTTCTTGTATTTCAGGAAATATAATTGGTTTGAATGTTATATTAATGTAGTTTGGAGAGGATTTATTATAATTATACACCAAGGCAATTCTCAATACTAATTTATTTGAATCGCTACATCTTATCTTCATGTCAGATGTATAGCTTGTGCCACCGCCTGTAAAAGTAACTGTCCTTCCTGAAGGTATATCTTTATCAGCATAATCTCTAAGTAAATAATCTGGATTTAATGTACAGTTTCCAAATGAGTAATGTAACCCAGACATACAATAACTACAACTTCCATAAGACCCTCCTATATAGTAAAGTGTAGAATTTCTTTCATTAGTTATATAAAATTCAAAATAACTTGTTTTCCATCCTTTCCATGGGTTATCTTTATCAATAAGAGAAAAGCTATTCTGTACTAATGTAACATTTAATCCATCTTGTAAAATAGACTGAGAATATATGGTAAGATCATTATTAGCTGCTTGTTCTGTTAAAGAATCTGATTTTTGTCCAGTTTCTATATTAGATTTCTCTACTTTATTTGTTTCAGAAGAAACAGATGTATCTTTTGTTTTGGTATCAATATTCGAAGTGTTCTTTTCATTCTGCCCTATACATCCACTAACAACTACTACTGTAGCTAAAAGAATAATTATTGAAATACTTTTCCACTTTCCATACATATGCTCTGTGCGGGATTTGAACCCACGTCACAGCCTATCTTTATATCACTGCCATTCAAATGAATGACTCTAACCTTTCGGTATTCGAAAGGGCCGTATCCTTTTCCGTAAACTTTTGAAAAGTCTTGACCGGACTAGACGAACAGAGCTTATTAGTAATACAATAGAAGACATTACTATTTAGAACATATTAATGTCTTCTGTGTATAGTATTTGACATAATAATATTCATAGTTATGTCAAATACTATAGAATAAAGAAAACTTTAAAAGTAGAATTTTTCCAAGCTATTAGACTATCAGAGCTAGCAGTCCTATGACATTTAGGAGATAGATGAATGCCAGACTGAAGATGAAGTTTATGAACATGAATACTGCACCAAATCCGCCGGATATAACTGCCTGTACTATTGCAGCTGTTATTTGCTTGAATAAAAGAGCTATGATCACTGCTATTAAGAATCCGAACTGAGCTGGGAGAAATCCTATCATTGCTGAGGCTATAGCAATTGCTACAAAGTTAATATTTGGATAGATTGGTATTACATCTTTTGCTGATAGACTTGACAAAATTGTTATCAAAAGAGGCATTAACAGAAGAGAATAGAAAAACCCAAATATAGGGCCTAGTGCTATACCTGCTATAAGACCTGAAAGCGTAACCAGCTCAAATCCTATTGTTCTTATTGTAAGAATATAGTTTGCAATTATCATTGCATCTATCCAGAGCAGCAAGTAAACTAAAAATATCAATGGATTAATTAAATATGCTAGTAGTGATCCAACTATTAATGTTAATGCGTAAACTGTTAGTTTGTAACTCATATCTTTTCCTCAATAAAATAAACAAATAGCTAGTTATAACTAGTCATTTTAATATGGTCTTTCTTTTACTTTTAGATGTTCTTTTTCACCACATCCAGGACACTTACAATCGCTAAGAGAGACACTGACATCTGCTTTGCATTTTTTACAATGACAAGGCACTTCTGTAAAAGATCTTAGGAACTTAGGTAGCTTTATGCTTTTATTGTCTTTTCTCTCTTTTTTTTGTTTACTTGGGGTTTCTTCGCCACCTTTCATAAGTATCAATTATAGAATCTTTTCAAAGGATTAAAGCCTAAATTACGAGTTTTAATGCATTAAGAGGTTAGATATGTTATGTCATCAAGATCAAGCGGAACAAAGGCAAGAAACGAAAAACAACAGAAAAGAAAACCTGAATGGAATAGAGGATATATACAAAACACCCCTATTACAAATGCTGAAGTTTCTTGCAAACATTGTTCTTTCAAAGCAAGATATCAGTTTGTTCGATGTCCTGAATGTGGTAAAACTCAAGAATAGGGTTTCTCTATTTCATTGCTGATGATGACTTTCCGTTGAGGACATGATTTAATCTAGTATTTACTTCATCCCAGTTTATATTTTCTATAAATGTTTTAATGTACGATGCCTTATCTGTTCCGTAGTCTATCATGTAAGCATGTTCCCAGCAATCTAGAGCAAGTATAACATCTTGAGCAATTGCAGGAACATTTATGCTGTGTTCATGAATTACCCAATTTTTTAGCTTGTTAGAAATTCTATCGTAAGTAAGAAGAACCCATCCAGGAGTTGATGCTCCATCTGCCTTTGTCTCTATCTTCCATTTGTCTAAAGATCCGAAAGACTGCTTTACAAGCGATTTTAATTGATCATCAGGCTCTCCAATGTTTTCTATGTTTTCAAAATAAGCTTTATGTAGATAACTTCCATTAAATGCAACTATTTCTCGTCTTTTTAATTCACTCCAGAGTCCAAAACTAAAGTTTGCGTTTTTTTGAAGAATTTCAGGATCTTTGTCTAGCTGAGTCCTCATTTCTGATAATTTTTGTTGGATCTCATTAAGTTTTTTAACATAACCATCATAAAGACCTAAATGAGCTTTTATCTGCTTAGAACTAAGTCCTTTTATAGCATTTTCTTCTAGAAGATTTGTAAAGTCTTTTGTTAAATGCTGCATATTAATAACGTACATTAACAATATTTAAAATATCTTAAAATGACATTAACGTATTCAAATGTCTTCACTTTGTGGTCTTATGTTGAATAAATTTTTGAAAGATCTTCAAGCTGTCTCAAATAAGGAAAAGGCCATTTCACTAAGAAAATATTTCAAGACAGGAAAAGGAGAATATGGAGAAGATGATGTATTTCTAGGCATAACTGTTCCTGACCAAAGAAATATTTGTAAGAATTATACAGAGTTTTCCTTATTTGATATACAAAAACTTCTTGATAGCAAGGTACATGAGCATAGGTTATGTGCTCTTTTTGTCTTAATTCATAAATATAATAAAGTATCTGACCAAGAATCTATTATTAAATTTTATTTAAGAAATACTAAAAATATAAATAATTGGGATTTAGTTGATACATCTGCACCAAGTATTTTAGGAAAATGGCTTCTTGATAAGGATAGAAAAATTCTTTCCAAATTAGCAAGATCTAAAAGCCTATGGGAGAAGAGAATTTCTATAATTTCTACTTATGAATTTATTAAAAACGGTCAGTTTAATGATACACTTTCTATAGCTGAGATTTTGTTAGATGATAAGCACGATTTGATACATAAGGCAGTTGGATGGATGTTAAGAGAAGTGGGTAAAAAAGATATTAAAGCTGAAGAAGTATTTTTGAAAAAACACTACAAAAATATGCCTAGAACTATGCTCAGGTATGCTATAGAAAAGTTTCCTATAGGTAAGAAAAAATACTATATGAATTAGGACTTTAGGATCTTGTTCTTGTCTTTTAGATACCTGAAAAACAATGCTATTATCAATATTGCTACTATAATTGCTACAAAGGCTATAGGAAGTATTTTTGACACAAAATATCCTATAGTTATCAAAGCCATTGAAAATACTATTACTATGAAAAAGCTTTTTCTTATAAATTGCATAAACAAATTTGTAGATTTAGATATTTAATACAAGAAAACAAAATATTTGTATGAAACAAAAATACAAAATAAAGGCAATAATATTAGATATGGATAATACTCTATTAGATTTCTTTGGATATAAAATTAAAGCTACAAAAGCTGCTTTAAGGGCTATGCAAAAAGCAGGACTTAAAATAGACAGTAAAAAAGGCTATGGAATACTTTTTTCAATGTACTACAAATATGGATTTGAGAGCAGACAGATCTTTCAAAAATTCTTGGAAGAGGTAACTGGTAAAGTAGATTATAGGTTGATGGCTGCAGCAATGATTGAGTATAGAAAAGCTAGAGATCTTGCATTGATACCTTATCCTGGTATAAAACCTACATTAAGAAAACTTAGGAAGAAGGGAATCAAAGTTATTATAGTTTCTGATGCATTGAACCTGAAAGCATGGCTACGGTTGTATACAGCAAGACTTGAGAATGAGTTTGACGTTGTTATTACAAGTGATATGGCTGGGGGATTTAAGTCAAGTGGAAAGCCATTTAAGATGGCTGTTAAAAAGCTGAAATTAAAACCAAATCAAATACTAATGGTAGGAGATTCTCAATCAAGAGATATTATTCCAGCAAAAAAATTCGGATTTAATACATGTATTGCAATGTATGGAAGGAAACACAGACCAGAAATGGATGTTCAATGTCTGAATAAATTCAGTGATATTCTTAAGTATGTTTAAACTCTTGATAAGTTTTTAAATGTTTATTTTTTACTGTAAATAAATAGCTTTAATCCTTTTTGGTTTAATGGTTTCTTATGCATGATGATGTCCAAGCACTGGTTAATGAAGAAATAAAGGAAAAAATTCAAGATGTTTTAGATAATAAAAAAGATCCTGTTGAGAGATGGGAATATTTCAAACAAATAGCTATTGGTAATAAACTATCTTTTGAAGTACATGAGGCTTTGTATAAACTTGCTTATTTAGACTGGAATAGTGATATACCAAAGCCTGTATGGATTCCTACAAAAGAACAGATAGAAAATAGTAATATAGGAAAGTTGATGAAATCTCTTAATTATACTGATTATAAAAAATTCCATAAATGGGCTTCTGATAATAGAGAAGAGTTTTGGAAAACAATGATTGAAAAACTAGGAATAGTTTTCTCACATTCGTATTCTAAAATAATGGATGGAACTGTTCAGGAGCCTTTATGGCTAAAAGATGCAAAGATGAATATTGTTGATAGTTGTTTCAAAGCTGATAAAGATAAAATAGCTGTGATTTATAAAAAAAATAGACTGATTAAAAAGGTTAGCTATGACCAACTTGAAAAACTTGTTAATAGAATTGCAAATTCTTTGATCAATATTGGGATGGAAAAAGGAGATAATATTGCAATAGATATGCCAATGACGTATGAGTCTGTTGCAATATACCTAGGCATAATAAAAGCTGGTATGAGTGTTGTATGTATAGCAGACAGCTTTGCTATTGATGAAATTTCTACAAGGGTAAGGATAGGAAATGCTAAACTAATCTTTACACAAGATTTCAATGTTCTTAGAGATAAGCAAATTGATATTTATGAAAAGGTTAAATTATCAGAATCTCCAAGAGCTGTGGTGTTATTTTTTGATAAGGAAGAAAATAGAACACTCAGAGAAAATGATTTAAGTTGGAATGATTTTCTTGTTTCTAATGATGAATTTGAATCTGTTAAAATGAATCCATATGATAATTCAACTATACTATTTTCTTCTGGAACAACAGGAGATCCAAAAGCTATTCCTTGGACACATTCAACTCCTATAAAATGTGCTTCAGATGGTTATCTTCATATAAACATTACAGAAAATACAGTGGCTTCATGGCCTACAAATCTTGGATGGATGATGGGACCTTGGTTGATTTATTCAACTCTTATAAATAACGCTACAATGGCTTTGTATCCTATTGCAGCTAGCGAGAGAGAGTTTTGCGAATTTATTCAAGACTCAAAGGTTACAATGTTAGGAGTTGTTCCAAGCTTGGTAAAGGCTTGGAGGCTTAATAAAGTAGCTGAAGGATTAGACTGGGATAATATTCAACTATTTGCTTCTACAGGAGAGGCTTCAAATGAAAGTGACTATTTCTATTTGATGAGTCTTGTAGGATACAACCCTGTTATTGAATATTTGGGAGGTACTGAGATAGGAGGAGCTCATATAACAGGAACTGTTGTTCAGTATTCTTCACCAGCAACATTCTCAACTATTGCTTTAGGATTGGATGCAGTTATTCTTGATGAATATGGAGTGGAGATAAAGAAGGGAGAATTATTTATAAATCCACCTTCTATAGGTCTTTCTTCAACTTTGCTTAATAAAGATCATAAGAAAGTTTATTTTGATGGCTGTCCTAGAGGATTGAGAAGACATGGAGATGAAATAGAAAAGTTTTCAAATGGATATTTCAAAGCACATGGACGTGTTGATGACTCTATGAATCTCGGAGGTGTTAAGGTAAGTTCTGCTGATATAGAGAGATGTGTTATGAAACATCCTGATGTTATGGACGCAGCTTCCATAGGAATTTCTCCAAAAGATGGAGGGCCTAGCAATTTAGTAATTTATATTGTTTTGAAAAATAATTTTAAAACAAATCAATATATATTGAAGAAAGAATTGCAGGGTTTAATTAAAGAAAAATTAAATCCTCTATTTAAGATATACGATATTGTGATTACAAATAGCTTGCCTAGAACAGCTTCCAATAAGGTAATGCGAAGAGTTCTAAGAGATATGTATTCAAAATAACTTTATACAGTTTATGTTTTGTGGGTTTATGATTGATAAGATGAGAAAAGAGTTTGAAGGGTTTCCAGATCAGATAGAAAGCTCTATCCATGCGGGAGATAATATTCTTGTAAGTGATATAAAAAAAATAATTGTTGCTGGTGTTGGAGGCAGTTCATGGCCTGGAAATATATTAGAGACATTACTTCCTAATGTTGATATTTCTCTAAGTAGAGTGTATACTATTCCTGATTATTGTAATGAACATACACTTGTTTTTGTTATCTCGTATTCTGGAAACACAGAAGAGGCTATATATAGTTTGAATGATGCTCTAAGAAAGAAGTGTAAAGTTGTTTGTATATCTTCTGGTGGAAAATTGGAAGAGATTGCATTAAAAAACTCACTTCCATATATAAAAATACAATCTGGGCTAGAACCTAGGAATTCAACTGGATATATAGTTGTTTCCATGTTGTCTGTTCTTATAAAAAATAATATAGCTAGTGATATTGATCTTATATCTGCTGTAAATGACATAAAAACCAATGATATAGAATCTATTGGTAAGACAATTGCATCAAAACTTGTAGGAAAGATACCTCTTATATATAGTTCTGAAAAACTTCTAATTCTTTCTTATGCATGGAAAATAAAGATTAATGAAAACAGTAAAATTCATGCATTCTATAATGTACTCCCAGAACTTAATCATAATGAGATTACAGGTTACACACATCTCTTAGGAGATTTTTATACAATAATATTCTCTGACAGAGATGATCATGAGAGGATAAAGAAAAGATATTCTATTACAAAACAAATTATAGAAGAGAAAGGTGGACAATGTGATATAATAGAGACTATTGGAAGTAATTTGTTTTCAAGAATCCTGTGTACTCTTCATATAGGAGATTGGGTAAGCTATTATCTTGCAAAAGAATATGGATTTGATCCAAAACCAGTTGATATAATAGAAAATCTAAAGAAGAAGCTAGCTTAACGTAAATAAATTATTCTACGATGGTTAGAGTTCCCCAATGACCGTTTTGCCTGTGACCTGGCATACTACAGTAGTATACAAATTCTCCTGATTTGTCTGCAATAAATTCTATTGTAGTTATTTGACCAGTAGGCGTTTGTTTATGTACATTTAATTCGTCTATATTAAAATCATGGGTTCCTTTTGTTGTATTCACATATATTCTTACAAAATCCCCTTTATTTACAGTTATGTTTTTAACAGAGAATTGTGGATGAGGGTTACCATCTTCCATTGTATAAAAAGATTCTAAATGGAATTCTTTGACATTATTCTCATCAGCATGAGATGTATTACTAGGTTGTTGTGTTGCATTACCAGTTACAGCAAAATACCCTATTGATATAGCTGCTATAATTAAACACAATCCTACTATTAAAACAATTTTGTTATCCATATTATCAATTATTTCTTTGATGCTAGTGCGTAAATAGCTTTTATTGACAGAACTGCTGCTATTGGTGCTATGAGTATTGCTATAAGATCTATTACATTTTCTAACATTGTTCCTATCCTAGGAAATATGTTGTTTATAGGATCAAATGCTGTTCCTGAAACTACAATAAGAGCTATAGCTGCTATTAAAAAAGGTATTATTTTTTCAGCAGATATTGATGTAAGACCTACTATTAATCCTATAGCTACTAGAATTACAAGCATCCAGGATATCCATGATACAGATGTTAGATTGCTCATAGAAAGTCCTAAAGCTCCAGTAAATATACCAGATATTATTGCTAATATTATTCCTATTATGAACAAAAATTTGCCAAAATCTCCTATTTTCATAAATTTACCACATAAAGATTACTTGTATATAAGATATAAATATTTTTCTTTTTAACCTTATATAGGACATCATATATTTAAATATATTCTCAACAAAATTATTATTATGAGTAATTCTATACATGTTGAAAAATTAACAAAGAAATATGGAGAATTTACAGCGGTTGATTCTATTGACCTTAGCATAAAACAAGGAGAGCTTTTTGGATTGTTAGACCAAATGGAGCAGGCAAATCAACTGCTATCAGCATGTTGGCTACTATACTTAGTCCAACTAGTGGAGGTGCTAAATTAAATGGGTTTAGTTTAGATGACAGTGAGAACGTAAGAAGGAGCATTGGAATTGTATTTCAAGATCCTAGTCTTGATGATGAGTTGACTGCAAAGGAGAATTTGGAGTTTCATGCAAGAGTTTATCATTTATCAGAACAGGAAAAAAATAAAAGAATTCCAGAAGTTTTGGAGATTGTAGGTCTTAATGAAAAAGCAGATTTGCAGATAAAAACCTTTTCTGGAGGGATGAAAAGAAGATTGGAGATAGCTAGAGGACTATTGCATTATCCAAAAATTTTATTCTTAGATGAGCCTACAATTGGATTAGATCCTCAGACAAGAAGAACTATTTGGGAACATATAGAGAATCTAAATAAACAACAAGGAATTACTGTTGTTCTGACAACCCATTACATGGATGAAGCTGATTATCTTTGTGATAGAATTGCAATAATAGATAAAGGTAAAATTATCGCACTGGATACTCCAGAGAATTTGAAAAATGTAATGGGAGGAGATATTGTAATAATTGATACAGATGATAAAGAAAAATTTCAAAAAGTTCTAAAATTTGACTGGATTAAAGAAATCAAGGAATTTGAAGGAAAGCTGAATATTACTGTGCTAAATGGAGAGAAAGCTATTCCTAAGTTACTTGACCTATCTATCAAGCATAAAATAAAAATAAATTCTGTTAATCTGAAGAAGCCTACATTGGAAGACGTTTTCATTCATTATACAGGAAGAGCTATAAGAGATGAAACATCAAGTTCAAAAGATCTTTTAAGATCTCAGGCAAGTGCTATGTGGAGAAGATGACTACCAAAAAAGAAAATCTAAGTTAAGTGATATAATATGAATATGATTGGAGATATTTATGCTGTTTGGCTAAGAGAGATGATAAGATTTGTAAGAGCCAAGTCAAGAGTCATAAGCAGTTTGGCTATGCCATTTTTCTGGCTTGTTTTTATAGGAATTGGTATAGGATCTTCTTTTTCATTGCCTGGAACTAGTTACATAACTTTTCTTGCTCCTGGAATATTAGGAATGACTTTATTGTTTAGCTCTATTTTTGCTGGAGTCTCTGTTATCTGGGACAGACAGTTTGGGTTTTTGAAAGAACTTTTAGTAGCTCCTATATCAAGGACTAGTATTGTCCTTGGAAAAGTTTTTGGAGGAGCTACTGTTTCAATGATTACTGCCATGATAATGCTTGTTGTAATGGTTTTTGTAGGTCTTATTAGTTTTAGTGTTATGATTTTGGTTTCTATAGTTTTCATGGCACTAATATCAATGACTTTTGTTTCCCTAGGAGTTGTTATGGCTTCTAGAATGAAAGGCATGGAAGGATTTCAGATGATAATGTCTTTCTTGATAATGCCTATATTCTTTTTATCAGGTGCTTTGTTTCCACTAGAAAATACACCTGGGTGGATGCAGGTAGCATCTTACCTTGATCCTCTAACTTATGGAGTAGATGGATTGAGAGGCGCTTTGATTGGACATAGTATATTTCCTATAACATTAGATTTGACAGCTTTGGCATTGATCACTATTTCAATGATTATAATAGGAAAATATATGTTTGACAAGGCTAATTGATCAAATATAAGCATTACTTTCCAAATAGTAATTGACAATTATGGGATTTTCAGATTATTTTAATTCAATGTATGTTTGGGCTATAGGAACTTTGATAATAATTGCGGCTCTAGCAAGTTATACTTTGAATACAATTCCCCTAAATCTTATTCTTGCTGTTTTTTTATGTTGTGTTATTGATATACTAATTAAGAAAATTGTTTTGAAGAAAGATCTTTCTTTTCCTAAGTCTGCATTTATAACAGGATTGATAATTGGATCTGTAGGGTTGCTTAATTTTGATATTTTATATGTAGTTATAGCTTGTTTGATTGCAATTGGATCAAAGCATGTTATCAGACTGAAAGGAAGACATATATTTAATCCAGCTGCACTAGGTCTTTTGGTTTCACTTGTATTGCTTAGTACTGGAGAAACATGGTGGGCTACAACAGGATTTCTACTTTTTGGTCTTACTATACCACTTACGGTTTTCTTGATTTTTGCTAATTACAAGGCTGATAAATTAAAAATAGCTATTCCAGCTATCTTACTTTTTGGAATTGTCTACTTTATAGAAGGATATCTAAAATTAACTTTTACTTTAAATGGAATATTAGGAGCACTGGCTGTTATACCATTTTTCTTTATATTTATCATGCTATCTGAGCCTAAAACAAGTCCATATTTTGCAAAGGAACAACTTTTATTCGCATTAGGAGTTGTTAGTTTAGGACTTTTGTTAGAGTATATGAAAATTTTCCATCCAATGTTCTTGGCTTTGCTTGCAGGTAATCTTGTTTATGCTATTTATAGAAGTAGACCTAATGCAGGAGCTTAATACAAGGATTATTTATTATTCTAAATTTCAATATTTTTAGCTTAATTAAAACAGAAAATAGTCTTTATCCCATATTTTTTTGATAAACTGTTTATTTCTGATCTTATGTCTTTCCAATATCCTGATTTTCCAAAAACAACTTTATTCCATTTTTCAACGCTATCTGGATAGTTTTTCTTTAAAGCTGCTTCTATATATTTCCAGTTATCTGATTTTATGTTAAGTTTGTCTACCCATATATGATCTAGACTAAGCTTGGAAAATTCTTCAAATAATTTTTCTAGATCATGTTCAGTTATGTATGGCAATATAGGAGAGAGAAACGCAAATGTTTTAATTTTGTTTTTCTTTAATTCTTCTAAGGCTTTTAACCGCTGTTGAGCTCTGGATGCGTATGGTTCAAAGACTTTTTGTACTGCTATATCAAGAGTTGATATACTAAAGCCAACTTCACAAGAAAGTTTTTGAAATAAGTCTATATCTCTCAAACAAAGGGTAGATCTTGTTAAAATTGATATATGAAACTTTCTTCCTTTTTCAGATTTTACAAATTCTTCCAGTATTTTTCTTGTTAATTCATACTTAGCGTCTATTGGCATGTATGGATCTGTCACAGAACTCATTAGTATGTTTCCAGGTGGAAGCCCTTTTATTTCTTGACGTAATATTAAATGGCTATTCAATTTGACGTCTGCAAATTCTCCCCATCCTCCCTTTTGCTGTGTATATTGTTTCATGAACATTGCATAACAAAATGGACATGCATGCTCACATCCTACGTAAGGGTTTATAGAATAATCTACTCCAGGCAATTTGCTTGGAGTCAACACTTGCTTAGCACTGATTTCTTTTACAGAGAATTCCATATAAACCCCTTTCTTTTAGAAAGAAAGGTTTTTATCAAGTTCCAAAGAAACATTTGAATATGATAAAAAGATCTTTCTAATTAATTACATTTACTCAGAGATTATAAAGCTCTTTAAATTTGATTTTAAATATATTATAATTATAGATCATGTGTTGGTTTTGTCTATGATGAAAGGAACTTCAGGGTATTTCATATTTTTGAGCATTATTGGAATAATTGTAGGAATTGCAATGATACTAGTAGGATTTGGAGGTAATGGATTGTCTGCTCCTATTGTGATAATACTTGGATTCTTTGTGTTATTCAAAGAGATTCTGGATTTGTTCCATTAGTGTTCCTACTTTTAGATTTAAGAACATTTGCTAGTAAAGGATTTTTATGGTTACACAAGAAGAACTTCAAGAAAAATTAAGAGGTCTATCAGAACTTCAAATTCCTTTTGATACAACAGGTCTTTCTGAAAACGAAATTCAAGTTTTAGACATCTTAAAAAATGCTACATCTCAGGTAGATGAGTTATTTCTTGAACAAATGTATTCTCGAAATTTAGAGTTAAGAGATAGATTATCTGGATCAACAGATCCTTTAGATGCTATGAAACTGAGACTGCTTAGAGCACATGGAGGTCCTTGGGATAGTTATGATCATAATAAACCTTTTATTGAAAATGTTCAAAGACCAATTGGATGTGAATATTATCCTCGTAATAAGGAACAATAGGAAAAAATACTAGCGGAGAAAACGATTATACAGGACCTTGCCCACCAGACAAAAGACATAGATATTTCTTTAGATTATATGCGCTTAATAAGCTTCTTGAGTTAAGAGAAGGTGCAACAAAACAACAAGTTTTAGACTCAATGAAAGGTCATGTAATAGAACAGACAGAACTAGTGGGAACATATGATAAAAAACATAAGTAAATGATTTAGCTTAAAGGTATTTGAATATGGTAGACTTGATGTGTGGTTGTAAAGTTTCTGAAATAGGAGAGTTTATAGTAGGAAGATTTTGTGTAAACTGTAAAGAATGTAATACAATACCTAATATTCATCCTTTTGGGAATGGAAGACTTATTAGTAATCAATTAAAATAATTTATATGATTATAAAAGTTAGAGCAACTCCAAATTCTAATAAAAATGAGCTAGTAAAAGACGACAACATCTATAAAGTTTATCTTACCTGTCCTGCTAGGGATGGAAAAGCAAATAAGCTCTTGATAAAAATTCTTGCAAAACATTTTTCAATTAGCAAAACACAGATAAAGATAGTTAAGGGTAATAAATCAAGAGATAAGATAATAGAAATTATTGAATAAATTAAATAATTCTAAATAGAACTTTTGCAACAACTCTATCAGAAGAAACAAATCCAAAATACCTACTATCAGTGCTATGCTCTTCATTATCTCCTATAATATAAACTCTATTTTTTTTGATCTCAGAAATCCTCTTTATCATCAAAATATCTCTTCCAGGAACTTTTATCACAACTATGTCCCCTACATTAGGCTTTAACAAACTTACAGACACAGTAACAACATAATTACCACTTCTTAAACTAGGTTCCATACTCCTTCCACGAACCTTGAATATAGAAATCGGTAGCATAATATTATTAGAACAAGGAATTTCTTATACTAAGAGTTATAGCATAGGTAACACAAACTCTCCTCCACTTGGATAAGGTGCTTTAACTCTTTTAATCTCAATGCCTTTTGTTTTCCAGAATATTTCAGCTAACTTTCTTGTAGCTTCTAACAGATCTTCAGATACTTTCTTATCAGTTCCTTGCTTAACTTTGCTGCATAATTTCATAATATTCCAAACTAGTTCATGAAGATCAGGATATTCTTTCAGATGTTCTGGCTTGAAATAATCTCCCCATAATATTCTTGCTTCATGCTTGACAATTTCAGCATGTTCTTCCTTGACCATTACATGTCTAAAAAAAGTATTTCTAAACTCAGCATCATGAGTCTTATGATTTTTCTCCAAATCATGCATAAGATCTATCATTCTTATTACAGTATGTGCCGCAACTTGCATTCTATGAGGATCATAAATTCCACAAGGTACATCACAATGAGCATTTACCTCTTGTATATTTAATTTATCAAGAAATGTTCCAATAAGACTCATATTTATGAATATATAATTTACTTATTTAAAGATCATTTTGAATATCTTTTTAGTGGTTATATGAAAGGCTATAGAAAGCCAATCAAAGTACTTGAAAAGCCAAAAGAACTGCCTGTAGTAGTTTTTGTTAATGTACCCTACGAAAAAGGCGATCAAGAACAAAGACTTGACAGAGTTGTAAAATTATTAGATCATCTAACAGAATATCAAACTATTCATAACATAGATACTGCTGGAAAATTTGACCAAAAAATGGCTTACGATGCTCTTTTAAGATTTAGAACTTCAGAAGAAGCTGAAGCTTATTTAAAACAAGCCCAAGGAAAATTTCCTGAATACAAGTTTAGAATCTCATAAAATCATTTAAAACTTTTTATGCTTCTTGAATATTTTTCAACTTTTTCAGATAAATCATACCTCTTTTCAACATCTCCCAGAGCTTCAGAAACCTTTTTTGGCGTAAGCTTATTTTTCTTTGTAAAATCCATGAATTTAACACATGTAAAGGATTTTCCTAATCCTCTAGGAACCATTGATTTCAAAGCTATAAAGAAAAAGATAGCTCTTGTTACATCATAAGCACTCAAATCTTTATTTTTCTTTTTCATTTCATCTACAAGTTCTTCAGTCTTTTTTATAAAATATTTGTCATCTTCATAATATTGGTAGTAAGGTCCTATCTCATTGTTTACAAAAGATTTTATCTGTCTTGTAGCAGGTATAGCACTTTTTCCTCTACCTATAGAATGTAACCAAATAATAACTTTTGTTTGTCTTACATTGGAAACATCCTCATCCTCAGCTATTTCATCTATAAATTCCGCTGTTGTAGCATCATCTTTTGTAAGTTTATCAATATCCTGTATTACCTTTCTTCTGTCAAAAAATCTTCCAAGCCCTTTTATAGAAGCAGTAATTCTAAAAAGTTCTTTCAATAAATTATTTATAAAAACTTTGTCTTCTTCCTCCATTTTTTCCATTTTCTTCTTTAAAATCTTTTCAATTTCCTTTGATAAATCATCGCCAGTTAGCTTGTTTACCTTTTCAAGCTTTAGCAACCCATCTTTTTTAAAATATCCTAAAAGCACGTTAGTGTCAGCTTCGCTTCTACCGCCACCGATAAGAGCAACTTGAACAAATTTATCCCAAATATTCTGACCATTAATTTTTTCAACAGGCTCTTTTACAGTCCATTTCACAACATCTTCAAACCCTACAGGAATGTCCATCACTAAATTTGGATAGAAAAGACTATAAAGTGTTGGCAAATTTTATTCATTTAAATAGTTATTTCTTGTAAATAGTTACAGATACATATGGTTGCAATGAAAGGAGTTAGACCTAGTATAGATGTTTACAAAGTACTATTACCAAGTCTAGAGGCAAGAGAATATAGTCTTGTTGAAGATCGAGAAGCTATTGAACGACATTATAGAGGTGAACCTATAAGTTGTACAACAGGATTTGAAAGAAATAGAGAGAGAGTAAGAAGTTCCTTGGTAAATTTATTTGATGATATTTGGGAAGAATATGGATTGCCTAGAGAAAATATTATAGAATACGGTTCTGGAGCAACAGGTTACTATGATGCTTTTTTAAGACCAAGAAATATTAAGAATTGGTTACAAATAGAGATAAATCCTACAGCTATAGCCGAAAATAGAAGAAGAAACCCAAGAGCAAATATTGTTGAAGGCTCCTATAATGATATACAATATAAAAACGTTCCTATGATAACAGGACTGTCTTCTTTTGATACATCAGAAAATCTTTATCACGCAATGAATCAAGTTGCAACAGCTCTAGAATCAGGAGGTTATTTTCTTCATGTGCAAGATGTAAGACCAGGAGTAACAACAGTACTAAATTATCTACATAAAAAAGGAATAAATTCAAAAACATTTTTAGGTCCTTCTAAAGTTGTATGTGGTGATATGCTTGCTGTGATTAATGGAAACCCAGTTCCTACAGTAGATATTTTTAGAGATGCTTTAGGTGATGCTATAAAATCTCAGCCAAACCTTGATTTAGTTGAAAACACGTATTTTACATTAATAGAAAGTAATGGAAAACTTACTTATGAAGTATACGATGCAAATGTGTATTTGGAAATACCTTTACACAATCTTTTGTCGTTTGGAGATATTGATGAAGTTGGTCACCTAATAGGAAGAAGAGAAGTGTGTGTTTTGGCAACAATAGCTAGAAAGAAATAATTGTTTTTAATAATTAGTTGTATAGCTAGTTCTATGAAATATCGTGATTTTGGAAAAACCCAGAGTAAAGTATCTGAAGTAGGTATGGGTTGTTGGGCTATTGGAGGAAACGAATATGGTAATAGTTACGGTAGTACAGATGATTCTGATTCTATAAGAGCAATAAAAAGATCTGTTGAACTTGGCTGTAATTTTTTTGACACAGCAGATGTTTATGGACAAGGACATTCAGAAGAATTGCTTGGAATGGCTTTGAAAAAAGTGCGTGAAAAAGTTATAATTGCTACAAAGGTCGGCGGTTCTTATATGTATGGTGGTCAATGGGGTATGTCTAACTTTTCTGAAGAATACATAAGATTTGCTCTAGAAAAAAGTTTACAAAGACTACAAACAAACTATATAGATATTTATCAACTTCATAACCCTTCATTAAATTTAATTAAAAAAGCTGAGATATTTAGTATTCTTAGAAAGCTACAAAAAGAAGGAAAGATAAAACATATAGGAATTTCTGTTCATACTCTAGAAGAAGGTGTGGCTGCTCTTAATTACGTAGATGTTAACTGACAGCCCATACGAGTCCACTACTTTGCTTGGCTCTAAATACTTGTAGTGGAGACAAATATTTAAGACTTGAGTGTGGTGTGCTGTTGTATTCTTTCTGAAATATTTTCAAGAGCTCATTGGTATGATC
>JACRAC010000026.1 GCA_016213555.1 Candidatus Aenigmatarchaeota archaeon
TTCCTAGAATATTTTTCCATGAATACTTTTTACACACAAATTACATCAAGATTTGCGTGTTTCACTGTAGAAATGCTTATTGCTACAAGAATCCGTTATTAGTTTTTACACACTAATTATAGGACTTTTTACACACAGCCCAAACCACCGAAAAGTATATATACAAGATAAAAACTAATTTCTATTAAGATACTATGGTAACTTGTTTCTCATGCAAAGAAAGACACGATATAGTATATAGACCAGGAGACGGTCATACATATTGTCCTCCATGTTTTAGAGAGAAAAGTAATTTAGTTCCTATTTCCCAATTTACTTAATTTATTAGAAATCTTCTCTTTATTCTCCAAAATCCATAAAGTCCAACAGCTAGTCCTAAAACAACTAAAGAAGCAAAAAATACTTCAGAAGATATTAAAGGTTGGGTATATAGCATAGGAGAATCTGCTTGAAAAGCTTCTAGAGATTTAGCATTAATATTGTTGTACGAAAGTGTTTGAGAAAATAATCCAATAGAACCTATTGCTAACATCGCAAAGGAGACAGATAAAACTAATACAATTTTCATTGAAATAGTTGGTTTTATTATATCTCTACCTTTATCACTAAGTTCATAATAAACCCATTTATGACCAGTTTCTACTCTTTTCAAAAGCCCTAGCTTCTCAAGCTGTTTCATATGTTCAACTGTTGTAGAAGCAGCTAATCCAAGTTCTTTAGAAACTTCAGAAGGCATTTTCCTTCTAGAGCTTATGCTCTTTAATATATTTACTTTTGTATCGCTTGCTAATGCTTTTATGATTCCCTTATCTAGATCCATGATAATAAACTGTAAATAAAGTTATTTATCGTTTTGATGTTCGGGAAAAACCGAACGATTTATTGACATTTTAAATATGTGTGAAAATTAAGTATTATTATGAAAAGCCCATTAGTACCAGTAATTATAATGAGTGTGATTGTAATTATAGGATCTATTGCATTATACAATATAGTCAAGCCAACACAATTAGTAAATGATAACCAATCACAACTAAAAAAGTTTTCTTCAGTAGACGAATTAAAAAATTACTTGAAAGAAAATTCCCAATCAAGCTTCAATTCTTATAATTTAGGACAGGGAAGCATCGGAGAAGGTAATGTAAGAGAGACCATATCGCCTCAATCTTCAATGTCAGTAGGAAAATCTGTAGACTATTCTACTACAAATATACAAGTAGAGGGTGTAGATGAGGCAGATATAATAAAAAATGATGAAAAATATATTTATACAGTATCAAATAATAAAGTCGTTATTATACAAGCTTACCCAGCTGAAGCAGGAAAGATAGTTGCAGAGATAGATCTGAATGGTAGTACACCTTCCCAACTATTTGTGAACAAAGATAAATTAGTCATATTTGCCAGCCAAAACATTTATTACGTACAAACAAAGGCAATAGAAGGAATAAAAGCCCCTGACTATGATACATCAAAAACTATGGTATACGTATATGATATATCGGATAGATCAAATCCAATTTTAAGAAA
Source organism: Candidatus Aenigmatarchaeota archaeon (assembly GCA_016213555.1). Classification (GTDB taxonomy): domain Archaea; phylum Aenigmatarchaeota; class Aenigmatarchaeia; order GW2011-AR5; family JACRAC01; genus JACRAC01. The sequence goes on from JACRAC010000026.1 coordinate 1,531, forward strand.
TGATTACATATTAGACGGGTATTACTATAACTCAAGAATGATAGGAAATTACGTCTATACTATAACAAATCAGGCAATATACAATTTTGAAAATCCTATAATACCAGAACCTGTATACAAATGTGCAGAAGCAAAATGTTTTGATTTATGGTATTTTGACAGATCTGATTCAGGGCATCAATTTACTATAATAACATCAATAGACTTGGAATCAGATAAAAGTCAGACAAAAGTATTTCTTTTGGGATATTCGCAAAATCTTTACGTATCTGAAAATAACATATACATAGTATATTCAAGACAACTTTCAATAAATAACTTTCTTGAAAAGATTATAGGTGCTATAAATCCACTTATCCCTTCTGAAGTACAGATAAAAATAAAAGACATTGAAAATTCAAACCTATTCTCAAATGATGAAAAGATGTCAGCTATAGGAAGAGTATTGAATAACTACTCAACTTCATTGTCTCCAGATGCTCGTTTGGAATTTCAGAAAAAATTTGAAAAAGCTTTTTCACAAGTTCAAGAAGAAGTTGCAAAAGAGATGGAAAGAACTATAATACATAAAATATCAATACAAAATGGTAACATAGATTATAATGCTGAAGGAGAAGTTCCAGGATACACACTAAACCAATTTTCAATGGATGAGTATAACGGCAACTTTAGAGTAGCCACAACTACAGAAGGTTGGACGCAAAAGTCAAAAAATCATATTTATGTCTTGGATGATTCTCTTAAAACAATAGGAAAATTAGAGGATTTGGCATCAGGAGAAAAAATATACTCTGTAAGATTTTTAGGAAATAAAGCATATATGGTTACATTCAGACAAATAGATCCTTTGTTTGTAATAGACTTAACACCAAATAACCCAAAAGTTCTAGGATTCTTAAAAATAACAGGAGTTTCAGATTACATACATCCATATGACGAAAATCATATTATAGGATTAGGAAGAGATGCTACAGAAGAAGGAAGAGTAAAAGGATTAAAAATAGCTTTATTTGATGTATCTGATCTAGAAGATCCAAAAGAAATATCAAAAGTGATAATAGGAGAGCAAGGAGCATACTCAGAAGCCCTATATGATCATAAAGCCTTTCTATTCAGCAAGGAAAAGAACTTATTAGTAATACCTGCAAGCGTAACAGAAAATAATACTTACAATGCTTTCCAAGGAGCTTATGTATTTCACATGAATCTAGAAGACGGTATTTCACTGAAAGGAAGAATAACACATGAAAAGAAGACAAATGAAACTTATTACTATTATAATTATGGTTTGCAAATAACTAGATCGTTATACATCGGCAATATATTGTACACTTTATCACAGAAGCTGATAAAAGCAAACAGTTTAGATAATTTGAAAGAAGTCAATAGCATAAATATTTCAGAGGAAAATGACTATCCTTATCCAATACCAGTTCCTTTAGAAGAACCTGTTATGCCACAATAAACTATTGGCTTAATGCTTTTCTAAGATCTTTTTTCAACATAACACCTTGTGGCTCTAAACCTTTTCCTGTATCGTTATATACACTTACAACGTCTCCATTATAAACAAGATATACAGTAGATTTCATTGGTTTTTTAGTATTATCTCTAGAAACAACTCTTTTTTCTACAGAATCTCCACTCAAAGATTCGTAAGGAACATGCTGTCTTTGTCTAGATATTCTTCCTCTTCTATCTATAGACTGATATTGTTCTTGAGTGGGTTGTACCTGGGATCCGGCATAACCATCATTTTTTATAGGAGGCGTTGATGAAAGTGTATAAACTAGTCCTGCTACAATAAGAGGTAAAGCACAATTTCTTTTCATAAAACCACTAAGAATATAGTGTAGGCAGAATATTTAAAGATATATGCAATTATTTTGCATAGATAAATGTACCAAACGGTAAACTTTTTATTAAGGTCTTATAACTAAAAAATAAACTAAAGATCCTACAATTATTAAAATAATGGCAACTGCGCCTATTAATAAAAATTCTGTATTAGATGTTACAGCTCCAGTAATAGCAGAACCTTCTGGTAAAGAGTTGTTAGATGATCCTGAAGAACCTCCTGAATTAGATCCTGAACCATCAGATATTTTTTTACCTTCATTTGATGTTACATTTTGCTGAATAGATTGATTAAAAAAAGTGGCATTAGAAGATTGAGTAGTATTATTTACTTTAGTTATACCACCACTATACAAACTAGAACCTCCGCCACCGCCAGAGCTACCAGATCCTCCACTAGAAGTTTGTGTCAGAGATGGCGATTTTGTTAGAGGGGTTTTTGTTATGATTATATTTTCAGTATAAATATTAAATCCAGATTTAGTAATAATCAATTGGTATGTTCCTACTGCAGCAGTAAGAGAATAAAAGCCGCTTGAATCTGCTGTAGTATTATAAATTGTAACACCTCCTTGTTTTAATTCTATTATTGAAAATGCTCCATTAGTTATATTGCCTAATACATTTCCTAAAGGAACTAAAGAAATATTCTGTGAACTATTTCCACAAAGAAGGCTTATGTTTTGATTATATAAAACATACCCAGACTTTGATATAGAAATGTTGTAAATACCACCAAACAAGCCTAAATTAACAGAGCCATTAGCATCAGAACTAGCTGATGAAACCGCAGAATTATTATAATTGATAAAAATATTTGCACCAGAAACATTAGAACCATCAAAACTATCATTTAGATGTACAAAAAAGTTAGATGAAATAGGATACAAAACAAAATTTCTTGTATTAATTTGGTTAGCCTTTACTAAAACATTTGAAATGCTCTGATTGATATAACAAAAATTATAAGCACTTGTATTGTACACTCCTCCATTCAAAGACATATTGTAAAATCCTGCTGAAGACGTTGTGTTAAAGAATTGGCTTCCTACAAAACTAACATTAGAATTTAGTAAATTATTAAATAAATCAGAAACCGTTCCATTTACAGTGCTAGTAGCATTACTATAGTTTCCTATAGATGTAAGAGTTATATTTAACAAAACATTGACTCCAGGATATAAAATTACTCCAGTTATTGTTTGATCAAAATACCCTGTTTTATTGGCAGTTACATTATAGATACCTAAACTAGCATCTATAGAATAATATCCATTTGAATCAGTTAAATTAGAAATATTTCCTAATACTACAGAAGTATTAGCTATAGAAGACCCATTTGAATCAACAACATAACCAACTAGCTTAGATACAGACAATTGAAGAGTAATATTTGAGAGTATTGTTGGACTGATAGAATTTACAACAACTCCTTGTTGAATATTTTGAACATAACCTGATTTTGATATAACAACATCATAGGTTCCATTAGGTAAACTTAAAACAAAAGATCCGTCTAAAGCTGTTAGTGTACTATTTATTGAACTACTGCCTTGTTTTGCTTGAACAGTTGTATTAACAATACCAATATTACTAGAATTTAATATATAACCATTTATAGTTCCTGAAAGATTTACCAAGAATAAAATTGATGATGAATTTGTATTATTAAATGTATCATTTGAAATTAGGCTAAGATTATGAATTCCTTGAGAAAGTCCGAACAAAGTAGTATTAGAACAATTTACAAGAGAAACTAAACTTGAGTTATCAATAGTGTAAGAACATGAGGATACATTACTGATGTCAGTAGATGTATAATTTAGATCTATATGATTAGTAAAATATGTAGAATTTGTAGGGCTTTGTATAGTAATAATAGGTGTATTAGAAACAAAGTCTGGAACAGGAGTAGAATCTGTAATAGTTATATTTAGTTGCTTTAGAGCAGAATTTCCAGCTAAATCTGTAACATTCAACTCAACAAGATAAACACCACTTATATTATAAGTATGATTTACATTTGACAACGAAGAATTAAACCCATCTCCAAATAACCAAAAGTATGAAACTACGCCTATGTTATCGGTAGAATTTGAAATAAATTGACTAGAAAACCCCTCAATAGCAGAAACAAAAGAAAAGTCAGCAATAGGAGCATCATTGTCAACAACAACCAATGTTTGTGTTATTGTAACATTTGAATTTCCTGATAAATCATAAACAGTAACATTATATTTGACAGAAGCTGTGCTGTTTGAAGATATATTTATTGTATAATTAAATCCATTGTTTCCATTATTTGGCATTGAAAAATTATTTCCATTTATAATAATTGTAGCATTCAAAATACCTAGAATATTGTCAGAAGCTGTTATAGAAATATATGCTATTTCTCCTGTAGTAGATGAGTTTGGAAAATTTATTATAGATATAGAAGGTGCTATATTATCAAAAACAGTTATTGTAATATTTTGAGTGGCATTTAACAAACTATCAGATACAACAAATGTTAGATTATAAATTCCAGCTTGACTAGAATTAGGTGTCCAATTGAAAATACCTGAAGAAGAATTTAATACAGCACCAATAGGAATATTTAACACAGAAAATATTACAGTATCATTGTCAATATCTGTTGCATTTAATGTAAAAGTTAGTTGTTGTGTAACATTTACAGTTTTATTTCCTACTGTAGATAAAACAGGTGCTACATTAGTATTATTGACAAGTATGAAAATAGTTTCATTAGATGATAACAAGCTATCTGAAACAACAAACGTTATGTTATAAATTCCAGCTTGACTAGAATTAGGTGTCCATGAAAACTGGCCAGTTGTATTGTTTACTGATGCACCATTTGGAAGTCCTAGAGAAGAAAATACAAAACTATCATTATCAGCATCACTTGCACTCAAATTAAATGTAAGTAATAAAGTTTCATTAACAGATTTGTTTCCTATTGAGTTCAAAACAGGAGCTCTGTTTGTATTATTGACCTGAATTAGTATACTTTCATTGGATAAAAGAAAAGAATCATTGACAAAAAATATTATAGAATAGTTACCAGCTTGTGTAAAGTTTGGTGTCCATATAAATTGTCCAGAACTAGTATTAAAACTAGCTCCAAAAGGAAGTGTTGATATTAAGAATACTATAGAGTCTCCATCTGGATCGCTTGCGGTCAAATTAAATTGTAAACTTGAGTTTTCTGCAACTGATTTATTACCTACTGTAGATAGAACAGGCGCTCTATTACTATTATTGACCTGAATATTAACAGTCTCATTACTAGTAAGATTTCCGTCACTTACAATAAAAGTTATGCTATAGTTACCAGATTGTGTAAAGTTTGGAGTCCAGTTAAACAAACCAGAACTAGAATTTAGAAAAGTTCCACTAGGCAAACTAACTGAAGAAAAACTTATATTATCTCCATCTGGGTCAGATCCATTTAGAGTAAACTGTAAAGTTGAATTTTCATTTGTGCTCTTGTTGCCAACAGTGTTTAAAATTGGTTGCCTATTTGTGTTGTTTACTTGAATTATAATAGTCTCATTTGAAGATAGTGTAAAATCGGAGACAATAAAAACTACACTATAATTACCACTCTGAGTAAAATTAGGTGTCCAATTAAATAATTCGGAAGTTAAATTAAACAAAGCGCCGTTAGGTAATCCTATTAAAGAAAATGTAATACTATCTCCATCTGGATCAGAGCCATTTATAGTAAATTGTAAAGTTGAATTTTCTAAAACAGATTTATTTCCAATTTGAGATAGGATAGGAGACCTATTAGTATTGTTTACCTGAATTACTATGCTTTCATTTACACTAAGAGAGCTGTCAGAAACAATAAAGACTACTGTATAATTTCCAGCTTGTGTAAAGTTTGGTGTCCAGTTAAAAAACCCGCTTGTGGAATTAAGCACAGACCCTATTGGCAAACTTGATGAAGAAAATATTAAAACATCGCCATCAACATCTGTAGCATTGAGTGTAAATTGTAAAGTTGAATTCTCATTAGTAGACTTATTTCCAATTTGAGACAGAACTGGATTTCTATTAGTATTATTGACTTGAATAATAATACTCTCATTATCAGTAAGGTTCCCATCAGAAACTATGAAAACAACTGTATAATTTCCAGCTTGTGTAAAGTTTGGTGTCCAGACAAAAACTCCTGAGCTTGAATTTAAACTTGCTCCTATAGGCAGTCCTATTGCTGAAAAACTTAAGACATCGGTATCAAAATCAGAAGCATTTAGTGTAAATTGTAAGCTAGAATTCTCATTTACACTTTTGTTACCTACTGTAGTTAAAATAGGAGCTACATTTGTATTTACAACAGTAACATTGACTAATGTAGAAGAGGTAGAAAAACTATCGTTTGCTGTAAAATTTATTTGATAAAATCCTGATTGTGTAAAGTTTGGTGTCCATGAAAAAAATCCAGATGAATTAAAAGAAGATCCAGTAGGTAAATTAGATGCTGAAAAACTTATAGAATCACCATCAGAATCATTTGCACTAACATTAAATTGTAAAGTAGAATTTTCATTCACACTTTTATTTGATATAGATGAAAAAATAGGTGCTGAGTTAGAAAAAGCCTGTGTTAGTGAAGAATCATTAAAAGCTCTTCCATCAATAGAAAAATATAGATTAACAGAAGATCCTCCAGCAGGTATTGTTATATTTATGGGAATTTGAAGAGATTTTGAAAGACTTGTATTATATATTATGGATAGTGTACCATTAGTATATGTCTGACTAGAACTTGCATGAGAGGAAAATATTGCATACAAAGATCCTGATCCACTAAACAGACTTGTATATGTTCTAGATCCATTATTTTCTACAAGACTTCCATAAAGAACATCTCCTGAAGAATTAGTACCATAAAAATAGATTGCTCCATTATTTCCATCTCTTAACATACTCCCTGTATAAGAAACAGAATTCACTTGATTGACATTAAGAGATGTTGCTGCAAAAACTACTCCTACAAATAGAAGAACTGACAAAAATAGCAAATATTTTTTAAATTCCATAAAAACCCTTGAGATTATAGATTTATAGATTATAGATAAAGACTATGGTATTACATTAGGTAAAGTAAAATTATTGCTTAATCCTGCGTTTAATACACGTACAACTAGCTGTCCGTTCGAATATACTGGTAAAGTAGTAATAGTATCTACACCATTTTCTCTAACAATAGCTGCATATGATTCTACATGACCTTGTACTACACGAGCCAATTTAACCCCATCTTCAAATTGTGAGACAGATTTTAATTTAATTACTCCATTTCCTGTAGCTTCTGTATTATCCTGTGTAATTCCAACAATATTAAAAGGTGTACTACCAGGCATTTGTTCAGAATATATCTGAGAACCATCTCTATATACAAACATATTTTTTCCAAATATATCAGAATTTATATTAGCAGAATTAGGAGCTATAAGATACGAAAAACTACCAACTTGTATTGGAGGAACAGAAACATTTCCAAGATCCTTAATACCTGCTTTTACATTTGCATTAAATGGATCTGTAACTACAGAACTAGAATTATAAAGAGTTACAACAACTGAATTTGTAACAGTATCAAAAGCTACATCATAAACAGATGGATAAGTTGGCGTTGGACTAGGACTTGGTGAAGAACTAGGCGTAGGAGTTGATCCACCAGAACTTGCTTGTGTAACAAAAGTATTATTAGTTATAGGTCCTGAACCTCCACCGCCTCCACAACCAGCTAAATATGCTGCAATACCTAGTGTAACTAATACTCTTTTTCCATTATTATAAAGATTATCTATTAGATATCCAGCTCTCATCAAATCACTAATTGTATAGACGCCGAAACACTTTAATAGTCGAAATTTTCAACATCAAGAACAAAGCTTAAAAGCTTTTCTAAGCCTCAGACGAGAGTTGAACTCGCGACCTCTTAAGGATCTATGAGAAGACCTCAAAAATTTACCTTACCAAGGTTTAGCGGAATGCTAATGACAATTCTAACGCTCTACCAACTGAGCTACTGAGGCATATTGTTTTAATTTATTTAGATTTCTTATATTCTTTATAAACTTATATTTTAGAAGTTTGTTCAAGTTTTCTTTCCCGTTTATATCAATTCTCCAATCTTTATAAATTTTAATAGGATTGTACCTATTATCTTTAACATTTGCTATACAAATGGTTGGTTTTATATTAGCTTCTTCTACAACATTTTTAAAATCTTCAACTAATTTAGCATTTTCAATAGGAAACGAGGCTGTTATTCTAGGATAAACACCTCCTCTTATAAATCTAAAGCAAAAATCAGTGTCAATAAACCCTGAGACACATGCCATCTTAATATCTATTGAAGACTCCATTATTATCTTCGGAATTCTCAGTTTACCCTTTTTATTTCCATTAGGAAGTTCTAGAACATAATGTTTAAAAGTAGCTACTGCTTTGCTTTTGAAAGTAGTATTTATTGTATTCTTTCTTGCTTCAAAAACTCTAGGATTTTTATTATAAAGACTAATTATCATTGATTTAATTACTATTTCATGGAATTCTCTTTCTTTAGAATAATCTCCAGTATATTGAATCTTATAGTTTGTAGATCCTTCTCTATCTCTAAAAATACCTAGATAACCATCTCCTATATGAATTCCTGTTTCATATGCTAAAAGACTTGACATTTTAGTTGGAATCTTTATACCCAATCTAATATCATTCTTACTGAATTCGACATCTGATAAATCTAAGCTCATATATAACTAATTTTAAGAAATAATATAGTATGAACCATAGAGAGCTCAAAAACACCAAAATATATTTCAAAGAATATAAGTTAATTATAAGCTTTAATTCATTCTATGCCTCTTTCTTTAGATGTATGATGCAGTCTTAGTCAAATACGGAGAGCTTTCATTGAAAGGCGAAAATAAGAGTTATTTTGAGAAAAAATTAGCAGAAAATATCAAACGTTTATTTAAAAAAAATAAGATAAAGCATGAAAAGATAACAAGATACAGAAGCTATCTTATAATAGATATTAAAGAAGATGAAGAAAAAATCAGAAACATATTAATAAGTATTTTTGGTATAGCTAACTTTTCCTTTGCATATTCTTGCGAAAAAGATATTGAAAAAATTAAGAAGATTGTATTAAAAAATAATTCTTTTTACAAGAAATCTACTTCATTTAAAGTAGATGCAAGCAGACAAGATAAATCTTTCAAACAAAATTCAATGGAAATAGGAAGAATAGTAGGAGAAACTATTCATGAAAAATACAAAATAAAAGGAGATATGAAAACCCCTGAAAAGACAGTTTACATAGACATAGCTGATAAAGCATATGTGTATTTTGAAAAAATCCAAGGGTTAGATAATCTACCAACAGGGTGTGGTGGTAAGGTTATTTGTCTTATGTCTGGAGGTATAGATTCTCCTGTAGCATCAATGCTTGCAATGAAAAGAGGATACTATGTAGTATACTTACACTTTTACCAAGGAAAAACTAAGAAAGAAGCTAAAAAAATATTAGATATTTTAAAAATTCTAAATAAATATGAAGGATCTTGTAAACTATATCTAGTTCCTTTTAGTTTATTTCAGACAGCAATGGCAAATGTATTTCCAAACCATGAAATGATATTATTCAGAAGATATATGTTAAGAGTGGCAAACATTATAGCAGAAAAAGAAGAAGCAAAAGCAGTTATATTTGGTGACAATCTTGGTCAAGTAGCTTCACAAACAATGGATAATATAGTAGCTTTAGAACACGAAATAAAATCATTGCCAATAATAAGACCTTTGTCTTGCTTCTCAAAACAGGAAATAATAGATCTTGCAAAGAAAATAGGAACCTATGAACTATCTATAAAACCTTACAAAGACTGTTGCTCAATTGTATCAAAACATCCATCAACAAGGCCAAATATAGAAAAAATTCTAAGATTTGAAAAGGAAAATAAGATAGAAAAACTTGTAGAAAAAACTATAAAAGAAATTGAAGAAATTATTATAAATTAAGGGCTCTTTCTCAACATAGTTCTTGGAAATGGAATAGCATCCTTGATATTATCTAAACCGCATATCCATCTAACTACTCTCTCAACACCAAGACCAAATCCACTGTGAGGAATAGAACCAAATCTTCTACTATCTAAATACCATTGATAATTATCTATATTTTCACCTTCTTTTTTCAACCCTTCTATCAATTTTTTAATATCTGTTTCTCTCTGACTTCCTCCAATGATTTCTCCAAATCCTTCTGGAGCAAGCATGTCAAAACATAAAGCTGTTTTAGGATCTTTAGGATCACTTGGTTTATAGAAAGCCATTATTTCTTTAGGATAGTTTGTAACTATAACAGGAGAAGAAAAATATTTTACAAGCAACTCTTCTTCAACTGTCCTAAGATCTTTTCCCCATTCTATTGACAAATTTTCTTTCTCCTTCAAAATTTTCAAAGCCTCTGTATAAGTTATTCTAGGAAAAGGTGCCTTTATCTTTTCAAGCTTACTAACATCTCTTTCAAGTATTTTCAGTTCTTCAGAATTTTTCTCCAATATCCTCTGAACTATAAACTCAACAAGTTCTTCTGCATATTTTTCTACCTGAGCCAAATCAGCCCAAGCCATTTCCATCTCAGCCATATAGAACTCTGCCAAATGTCTTGATGTCTTACTCTTCTCAGCTCTAAAACAAGGAGAATTACAGTATATTTTTTCCAAAGAAAATATCATAGCCTCTGCATATAATTGCCATGACTGTGTCAAATAAACTTTATCATCAAAAAACTTTACTTCAAACAGCGTTGCTCCTCCTTCACAAGCATTTGGAGTAAAAATAGGCGGAGCAACCTCGTAAAACCCTTTGCTTCTAAAAAAATCATCTATAGCTGAAAAAACACTAGAACGAATTTTCATAACAGCTGTCATTTTCCTAGATCTAAGCCATAAATGCCTTTCATCTAAAAGCAATTCAGCTGATTGATCTTTTTTAATAGGAAAAACTTCAGCATATCCAACAATATTTATTTTATCAACGTCAATCTCATAACCAGTAGGAGCTCTTTCATCTTTCTTTATATGACCTTCTATCTCAACACTTGACTCTATAAGCAGTTTGTCAATATCTTGCCATTGGTTTTCAAACTTCTCTTTCTTCAAAACACATTGTACTATATCACTACTGTCTCTGATAACCAAGAACGTAAATTTATTACTTTTTCTTTCACGATAAACCCATCCGCGTATAGATACTTTTCCTTTTTGCTGAGACATAGCTTCTTTTATTGATATGAACATAACACACCCAAAATTACTCTTAAAATAATTTTTTTTAAAACTACAAACATATCTATAGCTATTGTTGTAGAGATTAGTATATGCCTAGCATTTTATATACTTATTCCGTAATATATGGAAAATGTTGCATATTATTGTTAGTTTTATAAAGATTTAGGAACATATGATCCATTATAGCATGAAAGGTGGTAATAATAGTTAAACTTGATGACAAAGATAAGAAAATATTAGAAATTCTAAAAGACCACGGAGAATATACCACCAGACAAATTGCAGATAAAACCCTTTTACCCATAACTACTATTCATAACAGAATTAAGAAATTAAGAACAAATAAAATAATTAAAAAATACACAATTGAACTAGATCCTATAAAAACTGGTAAAAGTTTTGTTGCATATATTCTTATTTCAGTTAATCTGCATGTATTGAAACAAAAACAAAAATCTCAATACGATTTAGCAAAAGAAATAAGAAAATTCTACTTTGTAGACAGAGTTGATATAGTATCTGGCAGCTCTGACTTAGTAGCTATAACAAAAGTAAAAGATGTAGAAGAATTTGATAAAATTCTCCTAGGAAAACTGCAATCCCTCGAAGGTATAGAAAAAACACAATCCCTAATAGTTGTCCATGAAGGATAATAAATAATTGATTTAGAGTTTCTAATATTATAAATTGTCCTTAACACTTGAAATCAAAGCATCCAAAAATCCCAAATAATATTTTCCAGATTCTTCATTAGGCTCATTGATATTTATTTCTGCAGTTTCAACACAATCATAAGGAAATTCTTCTTGTTTAAAAATATCTGGAGAATATTTGGGGTTAAGTCTAACATAACTATATATAAAGTTAAATGATTTCAAAGAGCCATCTGAAGAATTCCATACAAAATAAAAGCTTGGAGGAACACCACCATAATCTCGATCAGTGGAATTGATCTCTATCCATAAATTATCGTCTTTATTAGTTGTTCTGTTCTGTTCAAAACTAACTCTATAAGTTGTATCAGAAGTCATTAACTCTGTTGATCCTACAGAAACCTTTGGTCTGCTTCCATAAGAATTAACCCCAGGAGCAGCAGAGATAGCATCAAAGACTTCAGGAACATAATCAGCAATTGCATTGTAATCAGCAGAAACTCTCTGACGATAATCATATAATTTTTCCAATAATCTTGGTATCTGTTTTGTCATATATATTATTACCCACTAGCCTTTACTATCTAAAAATTACTTACCATAACCAACATTCTTGTTGTTTGTACCATAGCTAGAAACTCCTAGATTAATAGAACCATAACCACCGCTGCTAACAGAAGCACCATAACCACCAGTTCCCCCACCTGCACTACCATACCCTACAGCAAATCCTTGGCCTTCTACAGAGTGTTGTATTTTCACAACATTTTCAATAGCATTTTTTGCTCTCAAATACGTATCATAAGGAATTATATTATTCTGTGCCATCAACTGAGTCTTTACATGATCAACTCCCTCTTTGTTTAAGTCTGATTCATGAAAAGCTGCGCTTTGAAAATTAGTTCCACTCATATCCTTGAAATTCATGATAACATTGAACAGTACAGAAAACTGAAAATCAGCTCCTGTTAAAGTAGCATTATCCATCTTAGCATCATTAAATGAGCAATATTTTGCATCAACCTTTGTCAAATCAGCTTCTCTAAGCTGAGCATCTGTAAAATTAGACCAACTTAAATTAGCTTTTACGAATTTGCATCCATTTAATTTTGCATGTCTGAATCCAGAAAAACTTAAATCAGAAAAAGAAAAATCAGAGCCTTCTAAATTTAATTCACCAAAATCCCCATTCTTGCAAATAATATTAGTGAAGTTTCTTCTTCCATTTCTATATTCCTCCATTATTTGGTTAACTGTCATTGCTTGCATAATTATCACTTTTATACAGTTGAATATCTAGCAATGTCTCTGTATTGAGAAATTCTTCCTGAGAAATACTGGTCCTTTGAATATCCATTATTCCAAGGACTGTGGCTATTTATCATATGTTCTGATTTACTTTGTAAACCATTCCTATAATCTGCATTTAGTCTACTACTAATTCCGTTCATCATAATAATCTCCTCTAATTAACAATTATATGTTCCTAGAACTACTTAGGCTTTAAACAAAAAATACCTTAAATTATAAGATATCTTTAAATATTTACTAGTATAATTAAGGATTATGCCTAAGAAAACTAGTTTAAAATCGAGAATTTTAGATGAAAAAGACACAAAAATCCTGATGATACTACAGAAGAACGGCCGTGAAAGTTTAACAAGCATAGCAAAAGCAGTTGGTTTGAGCATAGACTCTGTAAATGCCAGGATAAAAGAAATGCAGAATAAAGGAATTTTCCAGTTTGGAATATTTATAGATCCAAGAAAAATAGGATTTTCAATAGTCACTGATATAAAAATAAAGCTCCACAACATAACAAGCAACGAAAAGGAAGAATTTATAAAATACCTGATAAAACATCCAAGAACAATAGATGTAATTGCAATAATGGGAGATTACGACCTTACTTGTGTAATAATATCAAAAGATACAAAAGAACTTGAAAAGATATCAACAAAGATACGAGAAAAATATAGCAAGATAATAGCAGATTGGAAACCAATTCTAATAATGGAAACTATCAAATTCGAACACTACGATTTAGAACAACCATTTGAAGCATAGTGTGATTTTAGAACTTTTCTGCATACATCAAAGAATGAGTGACTATAAAGTCTTGGCTTTTATAGGCCAACATATAGGAGAAGATATTGTATGGCTTAGAGCTACTCAAAACTACAACTCAGTTTACCCAAATGACAATATTCATTTCCATACAATGACTAATAGGTCAGCTTCTGGAATAGCATGGAATCTAGGATATGCTTATAACTATGGAGCTGAAGATGATGATCAAATTAGTGAAATTGAACAAGTTGTAGAACAAATAAGACCTGAATTAGTTCTAGATCTTCATACAGAACAGTTTAGAGATTACAACAAACCATCTTCTATTTATGTGATTCCTTCAGCTATAGGACCTATCGAAGAATTAATTAAAAACTGCCCAAATTATAATTCCATAGCAATGACTACAAACGAAACTACAACATTAGGATGGGGAATGCAAAGATTTCCAGAAATAAAATCATATGTAATAGAATTTTGTTTTGGAGGATTAGAACCAACAGAAGATAACATAAGAGTTATTAGAAATAATTATAAAAGAAATGAACGTGCACAAAAAGATATAGAAGCTTTTAGAAAACAAATTTTTGAACATCCTGAATTTGAAAATGATGTGATAACTGCAAGAGACTTTATTCATTTCTTATATGAATTAAATAACCCTAACAAAGCTTGATTTAAAAATACTATTACCATAATAATTCTATGAGAGACAAAGATTCAGAAACATTAATATTAGTCGATGATGAAGGAAATAAAATAGGTCATGAAAATAGAGTTGTCTGTCATACTGGAAAAGGCAAAAGACATTTGGCATTTGTAGTTCTTCTTACAACCAGAAATCAATTTCTTATCCAGAAAAGAAAACACAAAATATTTGATGGTTTATGGGATGTTTCGTGCACAAGTCATCCTATTGCTCTAGAGTTAGAGAAAGGATTAGCTACAATATATGAAGATGAAACAACAGAAGAAGCTGCACAAAAATGCATGAAATATGAACTTGGCGTAACTACACATTTAAAAAAAATAGGAGCTTTTAACTATTTTGCTCAAGATGGAGACCATTGCGAAAACGAACATTGTGTAGTGTTAATAGGAAATATAAAAGATGACCCAGAACCAAATCCAGAAGAGATATACGAAATAGATTATATTTCACTAGTAGATATTGTATATAGAATAGAATCCAATCCAGAAGAATTTACCCCATGGCTAAAACATACTGTAGATCTTTTAAAACAAAATGTCAGCCATCTAGGAAGCTAATTCTTCTTAATATTTTCCCAAAGACCCATGACATTTCCTTCACAATCTCTGAACGTTGCATAAAATCCCATTCCACCAATCTCTTGTTTAGGAACAAATACACTTCCGCCAGCCTTTTGAATGTCTTTCAAACTTTGATCAATAGACTCTACATCTATTACAAGTACAGGATGTTGAGCTGAAGTACCGCCTCTTTTAAAAATACCACCATTAATAGCGCCAACTTCTTTAGGTATCATCTTAGAATCAACTTCTACAGTTCTAGCAATCCAATATTGCATATTTTGAACAGGTTCTATATTCCATCCAAATAACTTATTATAAAAATTTCCTGCCCTAACTGGATCATCTGCAGGAATTTCAAAATGAACTACTTTTCCCATTTCAACCACCTATTATTTTTATGGTGATTGAAATCCAGAAAGAATTTTTAATTCTTTTAAGGATTTTAACCACCTTATAATTAATAGTTTAATTCTAAAACATTTATAGACAATCTAAGAAATATATATTAAAACAACTAACAATATTCTGTACGAGTAGTATCTTCAGAATCTCCCCTATCTGCGGTGTCATATTCTTCTCTTCTAGTTTCAATGACCTCTTGTCTTTTCTTAGGAACGCCATTGCCAGGAACACCTCCTAATCTAGCATAAGGAGCAAGTCTTACTTCTATCAGCTGAGGTTTTCTAGAAATCTTAATAGATTTACCAACAGGCTCTATAACTAAAGGATAACTAGGATTTCCATTGAGTAATCCTTTTCTTAAAAAATCCGTATATCTAGTTATCTCAGATCCCTTAACATCTCGTTTATTTTGAGTAGAAAGTTTTACTTCTATTACATCGCCTAAATCAAGTCCTTTTAAAATTGCTTCTTGCAAACGTGCATAATCATGTGACTCATACAAATCTCCAAGAACTGCGGTCAAAGCAGTTGATTGATTGCTGACATCTTTATTTTTATCAAGATTATAGCTAACAGGTTTACTTTTACTAACTGGATGAAAAATAAATGTTCCATTATCTCTAGTTGAAGAAAATCCATAACATTCAAATAAATCATTGGCATCAGCAAATAAAGATTCTAAATCTTTTAACATAGAACTTCCAGAAGTATCTATCTTTATAGAGTATCTTTGTTTTAATCCAGCTAACACACTTTCTAAAAACTTTTGATATAGTTCAGGTGCTTGTTGAACATATAAATTATCTAAAGGCTCCTGATCATCTAGACTAAGTCTTTCTCTAAAAAGACCTAACCTAGAATTATCTTTAGGGCGTCCGTCTACTCTAAGACTAGCTAATCTAGATTCCATTGAAGAAACGTATTCACGATCTCGTGGTTCTTTAGTATAAGCAACTCCATTTCTTCTAGAAAGTTCTTGATATCCTCTACCATAATCGCCATTATCTGGCAAATACCCTGTGTGGATATCTGGTCTAGAAATTGCTCTCCTTTCTACATCTAGTTGATCTACATCAGTATCCCAAACAACACGATTACCAGATAAAGGTACACTACCCATTGATCCAAAAACAAGTCTTTTCATTTTTCATCCCACAAAAGTTGGAAAATATTCTTTTTACTTAAATTGAAAACTTAAATATCTGATCAATTTAAAATATTCGATTTTAACATTTTTTTCTCTCAAAAAACCTTTTTATACCTTTTTAACACTAATTCACTATGGTGAATGAATTAGCTATAGTGAATAATACTTCTATATTAAAAATAGGTCATGAAGTGCTTCAGCCACAAGAAGTTGAGGTATTTTACATAATTCCTACTATTCGAAGCTCTTTAACAAGATATCTTAAAGATAGAGGATTAAGCCAAAAAGACATAGCAAAGATTTTAGGAATAAGAGAATCAACAGTTAGCCAATATGTCAGTTCAAAAAGGGCCTCAAAAATCAAATTTAGTGAAAACGTAGAAGAAAAGATAAAAGAATCTTCTAAAAATATAAACTCAAAACTTGATGTAATTAGAGAAACTCAAAAATTACTAAGATTCATAAGAAACTCAGGAGAGATTTGCAACATACATAAAAAATTATGCGGTCTTCCTGGAGACTGTGCTATTGAGAAAATGGGATGTTCAATATAGGTGATTAATTAAAAATGAAGAGAAGGGTTATTATAACTTCAAAGAAGATTGATTTCTTTGGAACTTAATAAAAACCTTTCTTTTGAAAAGAAAGGGGTTTATATGGCAGGATTAGATCCAAACGAAGCGTGTGAACAAGAATTTATTTATAAATTCGTAAGTGAACTAGCTGAGAGCGGAAGAGGTGTTTAATATGGCTGGTCTAGATACTATACAAGATTTTACAATAGATAGAAGTAGATATGATGATGCAAACCCAGAAGATGTTATATTCAAAGCACCAGAAGGACTATCCGAAGAATTAGTTAGAGAGATTTCTAAGCAAAAAAACGAGCCACAATGGATGTTAGAAAAGCGGTTAAAAGCATTAGAGTGGTTTTTGAAAACGCCTATGCCAAACTGGGGACCTAACCTAGATAAATTAAACTTAAACAAGATAAGATATTTCATAAGACCTAATGCAAAAGAAGAGAATAGATGGGAAGATGTTCCTGAAAACATCAGAAAAACATTTGAAAAAATAGGAATACCAGAAGCTGAAAGACGTGCATTAGCAGGAGCTGGTTCTCAATATGACTCTGATATGATTTATCATAATTTGAAAAAAGAGTGGGAAGAAAAAGGAGTAATATTTGAAAATATGGATGTTGCTTTGCAAAAATATCCAGATTTAGTAAAGAAATACTTCATGACACAATGCATTCCAATTAGCGATCATAAGTTCATAATGCTGCATGCAGCAGTATGGTCAGGAGGAACATTTATCTATGTACCAGAAGGAGTAAAAGTAACTCTTCCTTTACAAGCATACTTTAGAATGAACTCAGAACAAGGAGGTCAATTCGAACATACTCTAATAATAGCAGACAAAGGATCAGAAATACAATACATAGAAGGATGTTCTGCACCACGTTTCGAACAATCTGCATTGCATGCAGGATGTGTAGAAGTTTTTGTGCATGAAGGAGCTAAAGTTAGATATAGTTCTGTAGAAAATTGGAGTAAGAATACTTTTAACTTAAACACAAAAAGAGCTATAGTAGATAAAAATGGTGTTGTTGAGTGGATAAATGGTAACTTAGGTAGTGGAGTAACAATGTTGTATCCATCTTCTATATTAAGAGGAGAAGGAGCTCGTTCAGACAGTTTAGGAATTGCATTTGCAGGACCTGATCAAAATCAAGACACTGGTTCTAAAGTTATACATGCAGCACCAAACACATGTTCAACAATAAAAGCAAAAAGCATAAGCAAAGGTGGTGGCATTTCCTCTTACAGAGGATATCTAAAAGTTACAAAAAATGCTACTAACATAAAATCTTCTGTAACTTGCGACGCTCTTTTGATAGACGACAAATCTGTCTCTAATACATATCCTTACATGAAAATAGAATCAAATAAAGTAGACATAGCACATGAAGCAAAAGTAGGAAAAATAGGAGAAGATGAAATATTTTACCTTATGAGCAGAGGACTAACAGAAGAACAGGCTATAAAATTAATAGTTGCAGGATTTATGGAAGAAGTTGTAAAACAACTTCCATTAGAATATGCAGTTGAACTAAATAAACTAATAGAACTTGAAATGGAAGGCTCTGTAGGTTAATTTCTCGTGATACATATGTTAAATAAAGAACTTGTTACGCAACTTTCTTCAAAGAATGAAGAACCTAACTGGATTTTAGAAAAAAGGTTAGAAGCTTATGAAAAATACACTAAATTATCAACACCATTATTCAAATATGGAATAGGTATTTTCCTTGAAACCACAGAGTTAGATCTAGAAAACATAGATCCTATAGAAGAAAATTCTCTTGTTATAACGTGTGAAGATAAAGAAGTGGAAATTCTAACTCTTAAAGATGCATTGAAAAAACATGAAAGTATAATAAAAAAATACTTTATGAATATAGAAGATGGTAAAATTTCAAGTTTGCATAAAGCATTCGTGAATAATATTAAAGTAGTAGTAATACCAGAAAATAGCTATATAGAAAAACCGATAAACATAAAGTTTTCTTTAGATAATACAACAAGTTTAGATCAGGTATTGATAATAGCTAAACCAAATACAAAAGTAACTGTAATAGAACATTCTTCAGGAAAACTAGAAAAAGGTTTTAGAAGTCAGGTAGTAGAAATAATAGCACAAGAAAACGCAAAAATAGAATACATATCTGTACAAAACTTTTCTCACAAGGTAAATAACTTTGCACAAAGAAAAGCTTTTGTAGAAAAAGATTCTTACGTATACTGGCTTGACTGTATACTAGGAAGTAAATTTACTCAGTCAATAACAACTACTTTTCTAAATGGTACAGGAGCTTGCAGTAAAAATCTTGGATTATTTTTAGGAGATCATAATCAAAGATATGATATTAATGTAGAAACAGTACACAATGCCTCTAAGACAAATTGTGATATGTACACAAAAGGAGTGTTAAATGATAGTGCAAAAAATGTTTATAGAGGACTTGTAAAAATCCAGCCTGACTCATATGGTTGCAAAGGTTATCAAAAATCAGATACACTTCTTTTAGGAGAAAATACAGAAACAGACCCTGTTCCAGTATTAGAAATACATAATAATGATGTAAAATGTGGTCATGGTGCTACAGTAGGCCAGATCGATAAAGAAAAAATATTTTACATGATGTCTCGTGGCCTATCAGAGCAAGAAGCAATAGAAACCATAATAAAAGGGTTTTTTGACCCAGTATTAAACCAACTTTCTGAAGATCTATCAGAAGAGCTTAGGCAAGCTATAAACAAGAGAGTTGAAAAAGGGCTAAAAGGTGTTATGATAAATGCATAAAACAAAAATAATCTTAGACATTGATAGAATTAAGAAAGATTTCCCTATATTTTCTCAGAAAATAAATGGACATTCTTTAGTATATTTAGATTCAGCAGCAACAGCTCAAAAACCATCTCTAGTAATAGAAGAAACTACAAGATTTTATACAGAATATAATTCTAACATACATAGAGGAGCTCATAAATTAGGTGAGTTAGCGACAATAGCATATGAAGAAGCCCATGAAAAAATAGCCAAATTTCTTGGAGCTGATATAGAAGAAATAATATTTACAGCAGGAACAACAGAATCCCTGAATTTAGTAGCATATTCATTAGTTAAAACTCTGAAACAAGGCGACAAAATAGTTTTGACAGAAATGGAACATCATAGCAACATAGTTCCATGGCAGCAACTGGCAAAACAATACGGAGTCAACATAGAATATATAAAAGTAAAAGATTTTCAATTAGATATAGAACATGCAAAGAAAATAATAGACAGTAAAACAAAAATAGTCTCTGTGATGCATGCATCTAATGTACTTGGTACAATAAATCCCATTAAGGAATTGGCAAAAATAACTCATGATATAGGAGCTTTATTTGTAGTAGACGCTGCACACAGTGCACCTAACATGAAAATAAATGTTAAAGACATAGACTGTGATTTTCTAGCGTTTTCAGGGCATAAAATATGTGGACCTACTGGAATAGGAGTTTTATACGGAAAAAAACATCTATTAGATAAAATGTCTCCATTCTTGTATGGAGGACATATGATTTCTGAAGTAACTTTAAAAGATACAACCTTTGCTGATGTGCCATCAAAGTTTGAATCAGGAACATCAAATATAGCAGGTGCAATAGGATTAGGATACGCTATTGACTACATAAACAAAATAGGCCTTGAAAACATTCATTATTATGAAACCGAATTAGCAAAATACGCTATTGAGACGCTTAAAAAAATAGTAGGTGTTAAAATTTATGGACCTGATGAAAATAGAACAGGAGTTATATCGTTTAACATATCAGGGATACATGCTCATGATGTTGCAACAATCCTAGACAGAGAAGGCATTGCAATAAGATCCGGCAACCACTGCGCAATGCCTCTTATGAATGCGCTAGGAATAAATGCCTGCAACAGAGCTAGTATATACTTTTATAACACTTTCGATGATATAGACAACTTAGTAGAAGCTATAAAGAAAGCTAAAAAAATATTCAAAGTGACAAATGAAACTAGTGAATAAGAATTTATTCGTAGATAAACGTGTTGAATGCGTCAGGTGATAATTAATGCAAAAGCCAGAAAACCCAAATGATTTTGGAGAACTTACAGAAGAAGAAGATATATACAAAGAAAACATTTTAGACCACTACAAGCATCCTCATAACACAGGATCTCTTAAAGAATATAGTTTTAAGCATAAAGAACTAAACCCTTTATGTGGAGACACTATAGAAATGTTTGTATTATTTGAAAATGAAAAAGTAAAACATGTAAGTTTTATAGGACATGGTTGTGCAATAAGTCAAGCATCTGCTTCCATGCTTACAGATTATATAAAAAACAAAGATTTGGAAGAAGTTAAAAATATTAAACGTGATGTAATATTAGAAATGTTAGGAATAAAAATAGGTGTAGTAAGAATGAAATGCGCATTACTTTCATTAAGAACATTATCAAAAGGGGTTGATAAGTTATCTGGAACTCATAATAAAGATAATATTGGATTATGTAGATAATATTTTGACTGCTTTGAAAAATCAGCTATTGGTGAAAAATATGAAAGATAAATTAATTATAAAAGATCTATGGGTAAATGTAGAGGAAAAAGAAATATTGAAAGGAGTAGATTTAGAAATAGAATTAGGTAAAACATATGCAATAATGGGTCCTAACGGTTCTGGAAAATCTACTTTAGCAAACACTATAATGGGTCATCCAAAATATGTTATAAAAAAGGGAAAAATATTTTTGAACGGTACAGATATCACAGAGATGAAGACAAACGAAAAAGCTAAATTAGGTCTATTCCTTTCTTTTCAATATCCTTCAGAAATATCTGGTGTTACATTATCAACATTTCTAAGAACCTGCTTGAATTCTATAAGAGATGAAAAAATATCTGTTGTAGAATTTCATAAACTAATAAAACAAAAAATGCAAGAATTGAACATGGACTCTTCATTTAGCAAAAGATATCTAAATGAAGGATTTTCAGGAGGAGAAAAAAAGCGTGCTGAAATATTACAAATGACTATACTGAATCCTAGATTTGCTTTGCTTGATGAGACAGATTCTGGACTAGACGTAGATGCATTAAAAATAGTTGCATCTGGAATAAACAAACTAAGAGGTCCTAATCTAGGAGTTTTGTTGATAACACACTACTATAGAATACTTGAATATATAGCTCCTGATGTTGTACATATAATGTATAAGGGAAAAATAATAAAATCCGGCGGTAAAGAACTTGCAAAAGAAATTGAAAAGCATGGATATGATTCACTCATACAAGAAACAAAAGTGGTTTAAATGGTAATGGAAGGAAAAACTTTAGAAGAGAAGGTAATGGAAGTATTCAAAGTTGTTGAAGACCCAGAACTAAAAATAGATATATGGACTTTAGGTCTGATATATGATCATCAGTTAGATCAAGAAGGTAATCTAAACATAAAAATGACTTTTACATCTCCAGGCTGCCCATATGGTCCAATGCTTTTATCAGATATAGAAGAAACCATGCTAGCAGTAGGAATAAAGTCAGTAAAGTTTGATATTGTATATGAACCAGTATGGCAACCAAACGATGAAATAAAAGAAATGCTGGGATTACTATAATTTTCAGAATAAACTAATACGGCTAAAAAATGAATGATGATACGTTCAAGAAAGTAATAGAACTTGCTAGAAACAAATACAATACAATTGAACTAGAAGATGCTAAAAGTTTAATGGAGAAAGAAGAAATATTTCTAATAGATGTAAGACCTTCAGATATATATTCTCAAGCACATTTACCAAATTCTATAAACATACCTCTATCAAAACTAGAAAACTCTAAAGACCTTCCAAAAAACATGGATACTCAAATACTTACTATATGCAACAGAGGAAACTCTTCTTTAGCTGGACTTGTAATACTAAAAGCTCTAGGATATAACAGAGTAAAGAGCATGAATGGTGGAACACTAGAATGGATTAATAGAGGGTATAAAATAGAACAATCATAACTTATTCTCAACCATCCATCTTACGTACTTTCTTATTCCTTCTTCTGTTTTTGTTTGTGGCTTCCATCCTAATTTCTTTATTTTATTTATATCAAGCAAGAAAGAAGGGACGTCTCCTTTCCATCCACCTTTAGCTACCTTTCCAGAAGAAGTATGTTTAAGTGTTACATTTTCTAATCCCATTTCATCTATAATAATTTTAGCTATACTATCCACAGTTATTTGATAATCAGATCCTATATTATAAATATCATTAGTCTGTTTAGCAGCTAAAAAAGTAGCGTCTATAGTATCAGTAATATACAGGTAACTCTTGTTCTGGAGACCATTTCCAAGAATAAGCAATTCTTTAGGATTCTTTTTTAATTTATGATATAAATCCCAAACAACACCATGATCACTTCTAGGACCAAATATATTTGCATATCTTATAATAACATATTGAATCCCATAGAGTCTGGAATACATTTGAATATAATTTTCTCCAGCTATTTTAGAAGCTCCATAATTGCTTATAGGGTTTAGTTCAGATGTTTCAGATATAGAACCTTTTTTAAGACCATATACAGTAGATGTAGAAGCAAATAATATTTTTTTTATATCAGATTTTCTGCAAGCTTCTAATACATTTATAGTGGCAAGTATGTTATTATCAAAGACTTTTCTTATATCATTTGCACTAAGTCTAACATCAGGAAATGCAGCAAAATGGTAAACTATATCTTGCTTATCAAAAATACATTCTTTTGATAAATCCTGTTTTATAAAGTTAACATTTTTATTTTCAAGTTTACCTTTGTATGAAGATTTATCAATAATAGTAATGTCATTATTTTTTAAAAAAGAATCCATCAACCAAGACCCTATAAAACCTAATCCTCCAGTAACAAGAATTTTCATATATACCAATGGATTTTATTGATATAAAACCTTTTAATTCTGCTTTGAATATATTAGTTAATCCCGAGTTGGCTCAACGGTAGAGCGGTTGGCTGTAGCTTAGTACTGGAGAAATCTCGTGCCATGAATCAGCAACCGACAGGTTGGGAGTTCAAATCTCCCACTCGGGATTTTTTATTATTCAATTCTTAAACTTCCTTTTAAGAAAAATTATTTTCTACGCTTCTTTCCAGTTATATGTTTATGAATATCCTTGAAAGAAAATCCTCCTTCGTCTCGCTCATCAATTCCTATATAGACTCTTTCTGTTTTCTTTGTAGTTGATTTTCCTAAATATCTAAAAGATATAGATGCTCTAGGTAACTTCACAGATCCGGTTACAGAGAATAAAGGAACTATCTTATAACTTACAATTCTCTCTTCTCCTCTCTTTAATTCATGGAATTTCCAAATTAATTCTGTTCCAGCTTCTGTAGTATGTCTAGTAGCCTTTCCACTATCAACAACCTTGAATACAGAAGGAATAAAGTCTCTTATCTCAACATTATTTACATTTGAGTGGCTTTTAAATTCTATACCTACTGTAAACTGCTCTCCCTTTTCAACCATTTTCTTTTGTATTATATATTTTCTCATTCCAACTGTTCTTAACCTAAATATTATATAGAATAAAGCTAATGCAGCAATCAAAGCTATAGGTATAGGACTATAATCAATACTATACTTGACTAATTTTGTTTCACATACATCTAAAGGAACGGACCATGTATATGTTTCATTAGATGAATTTGGTGTATCTCCAGAAAAGAATAAAGATCCCCATACATCTTCAGAAACAATTGCCTTACCTGGAACATTTCCAGTATTTTTTACTGTTATTATAGTAGTTGTTTTAAACAATTCTGTTTTTTGCACTTTTTTAACGTCTGTACTAAACCTTGATTCAACATTAAAATCATCATCTATAGTATAAAGAATATTTTCTCCTTCAATAACATCTGCATGAACTTTATAAGAACCTGCTTTAGAACATTCAGGTATTATAAAATATTTATCAACAGGTTTGAATTCTTTTGGATCAAATGTAAGTATATCACTGCTGGTCAATATGTTAGATCCCTCAGGACTTGTAACTTTATAAGAAACTTCAATACCTACTTTTTTATTTTCATAATTTTTAATATAGAATGTAAGTGTAACATTTCCATTTGGAATCAAATCACCTGAGGCAGAGATATCTTCTATAGCAACATTAGACTTCTTAACAATAACAGTAAGATTTTTTGATGTAATTTGCCCTGTTTTTAATGATTCTAATCTTACAACCATTTTGTATAGAGTTGGCTTTGTTGAGTTATAAGGAGCAAAATATATAGTGGCCTTAGATGGCTCTGAAGATAATACAGGAATATTTGTAGGTATTGTTGCCCATGAAGGCATATTATCTATAGAAAATACCAAGAAATCATCAATATTACTACTCATAAGAACTTCAACAGATGCTGTATCTCCTGCACTAACAGCAACACTATCACTGCTAAGTTTAAAATCAAATGCATGTGCCATAGGCAGTAAAGCTAACGACATTACCAAAACTACTAAAAATAACCCTATATTACCCCATTTCATATATCTGTTTGGATTTCCCTGATATATAAATCTTAAGTCAACCACAACTGAAGAAAATTAGGATTTAGAATAAGCATCGCTAAACTTACTTGATCAACAATAGATTGAAGTTTTATATCAATTTCTATATAACTTATTGATTTAGTCCTGACATCTATCATAAAATCATCTTCTACGACCGTTATCTCTTTGTTCCCTTTCTGGATTTTTTCTCACGTATCTCCCAACAAGTCTTTTTACATGTCCTACAGGAAGATTTTTTGATCTTGATAAAAATTCAGCAACCTTTTTCTCATTATTATTTTATAAAGCCCTTTCAATAGCAGTACAAGCAAATAATCCACTTAAATTACGAGGTAATGTTCCTTCGCTATAAAGTAATCTTGTTGTTTCCACAGAATCTCTTATTTCTGAATATTTCATAATAATTACCTAAAATTAAGAGATCTTCCATTTTCTATTCCTACATAAGGAGACTCTTTCTCAATCATTTCTAATTCAAATCCATCCTGAATTGCGAGTCCTTTTATGTACATCTTCAAACCTTCTGCTTTCATATGATCTCGATCACTTGAAATATCATTTTTCGGATACAAGGAAACCTTTACCATACCATCTGCATATACCACAGTAGCCATTTGACGAAGAAATCCATTATACAATTGGAAAACTGTATCATTAACACCTGTAGCACGTAGTCCAAGATCTCTTTCAGCAGATGACGCAACATGTTCTGCCAGACTTGATGAACCGTATACTCTTCCATTTTCAAATATCATATTATCATCCTATTCTCTACAATCTTCTTTCCTATGTTCAACACAAAAATTAAACTCAGAGTTATCTTCTGACATAGTGATCACTATTTAAACGTCTCATAGGAACGTCATCCACTACAACAACGTCCGCAACTGTAGCACCTGAACCATCATGGTATTTTTCATATTTTCTAGGCTTTAAGACTAGCTCACTATTTTTATCAATTCGTTGATCTTTAGAACCTAAAAGTCTGAATGTTTGTACTCTTGAAAATACATTATCTTCTTCACGTTCTCTGTCAAATTCAACAGTAGCAAAAATTCCTCTTGATTCTTGTTCATATAAACATATTACTCTGCCAGATACAACATCTTTACTCAAGACATTTTGATAGTTAGTTCTTGATATATCATAACTTAATGCTACTGCACCAATACCTAATGCAAGCAAAGCAGTATTAAACGTCTTTTGTAAATTTACTTCATAGGTGAGAACGTCTCCAATGCCTTGTTTATAATCATTTCCTATTTTTCTTACATTTTCATTTAGTTTAGATCTAACTTTTTCAAAATTCATTTTTCAACACCACTATTTTAAAAAAAATCTCACTTCACTTCTCTGTCCATCATCATTTCCAAATACAGAAGCGTTTAATTTATATTCCCCAGATTCAGCTAATGTCAAAGTTCTTTGAAAAGATTCACCATCTTTTCTTAAAAATAATGAATGTCTATCTACTGGCGAACCTTGATAGTCAGGAAATATAGAAATTTCTCTCCCGTGAGGATAAGTTAAAGAAATTGAACCACACATACCATCATATTCAGGCATAAATAAAACTGATGTATATATTTTAGAAGTTTTTTCAACAAAAACTTCTCCCAATAAATCAATCTTATCGACAGATTCTATTCTGTATACATCTCCAGTTCTTGGATGTTTTATATTTATTTCTGAAAAAGGATTGGCAACTTCCGGAGTTTTGGTTCCTCCAAAATAAAGACTTGCTGCCAATACAATACCAGTTGCTGCTTTTGCAATTTTTCTTAAATTCATATAACCACTAAATAATAACAATTATATGTAGCTAAGAATATATAATGTTTTCATCAATATAAGCTAAAAATATTAGTTACTTTTAAATATTAGTATATGTATTTTATTAATATGAAGCAAAAAGAAGATAGTAAAACTAAAGAAATAAACCAAAATTCTTCTATTAAGCATAAAATCGATGCCATTGACAGGCAGATTTTGAATATTTTGGCTAAAAATGGAAGAGCTAAACTAACTCAAATAGCTAAAGATATAAAGCTTTCAGTAGTATCTACCAAGAAAAGAGTAGATAAGTTAGAAAAATCTGTAATAAAAAGATACACTATTCAGACAGACGATAAGATGCTTGGAATAAATACAGGTGTACATATTTACACAAAACTAAAGGACATAACAAGAGACCGCTATGATGAATTCATAGCAAAGCTTGTCAAAAATCCAAAAGTTATAGATGTTATCACAGTAATAGGAGACTACGATATCTACATTGTAATGATTGCAAAAGATAGGGAAGAAATGGAAGATATGAAATTAAAAATCCGCCAAGATTTCTCAGACATAATAGCAGACTGGAAAGAAGTTATTGTAGCGCGTGTACACAAATTAGAAGAATATAGTTTCTAGAAAAGAAGATATTAATATTTTAACCAGTTTCTTCATTTGGAAGGTATACAAAATTCCTATCCAAAGAACATCTTTCAATAATATGTCCTACAACACTTCTTATATTTTCAACAGATAAATCATCAACAACAACCAATCCAGGTGCTGCAGCAAATACCTCTTTTTGCATTATTTCTCTTACAGCATCAGATGTAGCAAATGTTCCTGCATAAGATGTTCCATCTTTTCTTGTAAGAACAACACTTACAAAATCATCTTGACCATAATGTCTTACATCAAGACTGTACTCACGATAAAGATCTTGATATTGTGTTAATCTATTTGAAAAAGAATCTGTAACATCAGATCCTTCACGCTTTATATTATATTCTCTATGATGATTTACTTTTCCAAACAAAACATTACCTGCAAAACTTGGTTTAGGAGTAGGGTTATTCCTAACATGTTCTTGAAAATAATCAGGAAGTCTATTTGAAAATAGACTAATAGTACTTGAATATTGACCAGGTAAAATTTGCTGCGAAGGTTCAATACCTTCTCGATAGCATACATAGCCTTGTCTAGCTTCTGCTTCTCCTGATTTTACATTTACTGTTATAAAACTTCCAACCCAACCCATTTTTCACACCATATATTATTACTCTATAGATAAAACTTTATATACCAACCAATTGTTTTTGTTTCTTCAGTTCTTCTAGGAACTTTTCATCGTTTTTCTTTAGTTCTGGTAAATCTCTAGTAAATTCTTCTTTTATACCAAAGTCTATTTTCCTTAATCTATCGATAACATCTTGTTCATTTGTTCCTTTTGCCGTACCATCTGCTACTGCAACTATATATAAAGTTTCCTTAAGATCGTCAACAAATAACCTACAACCTGAACCCATATTTCTATAATAACGCACAGATGATCCACCAGGTCTTTTAATATCTGCTGGTTCACCTCCATTTGCTAACGTCTCTAACATCCTGTATGTGGCAGATTCTATAGCAATATTACCTAAGGCATCATCTGATTTTTGAGCAAGAGTGCTATCTTGAACATAGATAGCCATATCTAATTCTGACATATATAAAGGATCTCCCCCAGTCAATGCTCGTTTTATTAAATCAACTTCTTTTCCATCTTTTTTAACATGCCTATATTTCTCAATTACAGATTGAGGAGTCTGCTTCTCTCTATCATCTCTTTGACCAAATTCAGATAATATGCTATCAATTTTAGACATGACTTTAGTAGAAGGATCTTCTATTAGTTCTTGAGAATTGTTATCTGATTTCTTATCATCTTTTTGACTACCAGTCTTATAGCTCTGTAGTTTATCTCTTAATCCTAATATAACATCTTTCACTTGGTATTCTAATTCCATCTTTTGTTTTGCACGAGGACTATACTCATCAAAACCATCAACATCAGAATATTCATCTATCCTAGGTCTATAGTAATTTTTAACACCATCAATAAGAGTAAATACTTCTTGCTCAGTTAGATCATCGAAAGAAAGTAAACTAGCTAAAAATTTCTTTTCATCTTCGGTCCTTTGAACGTTAGTTTTTTTATCAATGCCTTTTGTTTTGTTACCATTTTTTGTCTTCTTTTCAGCTTCATCTGTTTTCTTCCTATAAACAGTCTCATAAACAATTTCTCTAAGTCTACCAGTTTTCTTTTTAAATTTTGTTAAATATATAACCTCATCTTGAAGGCCTTTTATCTCATACCTTCTCCCATCATCATCTAATTCTGTAAATCCTACACTTAAGGAAAGACCTTCAAATTTATTATAATTTTCTGGTTTACCATTTCCATTTTTACTATCATCATTTTGTTTTCCGTGTTCCTGGATTTTCATTCTTCTACGTTCTCTTGAGGACGGTCCTGATATTGCTTGATTAACTATTTCATCAGAAACTACAGGTTCAGACAAAGTTGGTTGACCGCTTTCTTGATTAGATTGGTAAAGAACTTCCGTAAGATTTCTAGAATCATATCCAGATTTTGAATTAACATCTTGACTACCATTATCATATCCAGAAGAATTTATAGTCGCAGAGCTAGGTCTACCAAAATATCTATTCCAAGTTTCTCCTATTCTTCTTATTACACGACCCATTAAGACCCTTAGTTATTAACATTTATAAGTAATTATTTAAATGTTACTATTCAAAAGTAATATAAATACTTTGTGGTATTGAAATTTAGTAACTATTTAGCTCCTGAAAAAATTGCACATAATTCTTTCTCAAGTTGTTTACCTGGACTCAATCCATGATTATGCCATGTTGATGCAAGAGATCCTAAGATTTCGTGATGTTCTACGGATGCTTCAGAGCGCCAA
>JACRAC010000028.1 GCA_016213555.1 Candidatus Aenigmatarchaeota archaeon
AATGCACTACAAACAGAAATTCGTAATTATTGATTTGTTTCATAGGAGAAAATGTAGAATTATGGAATTCTTGTGGTTCTACAACAAGAATTTTGAAAAAAATTTAGTTATTTGAATGATGAACATTCGGAGATACTATTAGAAGTTATGTAAATTAGACGCTATCTAAACTTAGCTTTTTTCCATTCTTCTGCCTTACCTTTTTCAACAGCAGCTCTTCCTAGAAATGTATGTTCCTCTTCAGGAATTATCATAAGTCCTTTCAAAGGATCCCATGCATGTTCTCTTATAGAATTTAATTGCAATTTGTACTTTGCCTCATTCATTTCAGATACACCAAAAAAGCTTTCAGGAAGTTCTTCAGGAGGAATTCCTTTTTCTAAATGATCTCTTATCAGTCTTATAACTTGTATACTTTGTTCAACTACTTTTGCAGGAGTGTCTCCACCTCCTCTTTCATATATCAATATACCATTTTTAAATCCTTTTTCCCTCAAAAGATACATCCACTCATATATAGCATATTGAGCTAAGCTACCTAATGGTATTGGTATATGTGCAGTTCCACCGTATCCAATTGGTTTTCCTAAATGTATCAACTGAACAAGACTTCCAAAATCTCCATCAACCTCATTTTTAAAAACTTTGTAAGGATCTAACCCTTGAGAAAGCATATGTTCTATATCTATACACAATCCAATATACGGAGATCCCATATCTTTTACAAAATGTTGTGAATGCTTTGGATGAAATAGTCTATACCTTCCTTCCTCAGCTTGTCCAGGAGAACCTACATGAGGTACTTCAAAAGTCAGTGCTAGTTTATTTTTATTTACAAATTCAAGTATGCTCATTCCTCCTAAAAATTCTTTATTGTAAGGATGATCTTTAACAGTAAGATGTCCTTTGATATAGTACGAAGCTACAGCTGCATTGAATTCAGCATGTTTGATATCATAAGCATCTCTTGGATGCATATCACCTACTATCTTCATCCACAAAGGTTCTCTTTTTTTCCACATATGATACGCGATGATCATGTAAGCTCCTATTTCTCCCCAGTCAACAAAATATTTTGCTAATGAAGATTTCTTCCACATATCGTATTTCTGCTCAGGCTCAACCCCTCCCTTCCTTACTGAAAGTATTT
Organism: Candidatus Aenigmatarchaeota archaeon; assembly: GCA_016213555.1. GTDB lineage: Archaea > Aenigmatarchaeota > Aenigmatarchaeia > GW2011-AR5 > JACRAC01 > JACRAC01. Next base: position 1,151 of record JACRAC010000028.1, read on the forward strand.
TTTCATCTATTTTTTTTGTCTCATCTGTCCTTTTCTGTTTTTCATAGTCATCAAGATTTCTTTTTATAAGATTGCTCAGATCTTTTTCAGCAACACCACTTCTTATAAGCTCTTGTCTTATCAAATCTTTTAGATTTGTATACTCTCCGCTATTTTTCCATTCTCTGACAACTTGTTCAACATTTTTACTTTTTGTAGCCTCCATTTCCTTTGCTATTTTAGTTATACCTTCATGAAGAACTTCATCATCTGCAAACTGATTTGGAAGCCAATTGTCAGTAATGAATTTTTTTGTATCCAGAAAACTATCGCCTAAAACATATAATGGTCTTCCATCAGGTCCAACAACTTGATACTGATGTCCAAAAGGTCTTAATTGTGCTTCTTGCATTATAAGTTGTGGTGTAAGAGACAAATGAAAATTTATAAATTCAAATTTCAGTTCAGCTGCTTTTTGTACAGTAACTACAGCGTGCTTATGAGAAGCATCCCAAACTTTCCTATCTCCTCTCTCCAGAGCATCATTTTCTCCTATAAGAGCGTGCAACCCAACTTTCAAGCCTAATTCTTTTCTAACTCTGTTAATTTGATACGCCATGTAAGGTTCTATAAACTCCTGTATAGTTTCCAAATCAATTTGTAAATAGTCAACCCCAAAGGTTGCTCCATATCCTATTTTAGAAGCAAGTCCTACCAATTCAGGTGATTTATTAATATGCCACCATCCTGTTGAAAATCCTGCATAATATGTCATTTATTCACCATTTATGTTTTCGACAATTAGGAGCATTTATAGTGCGACTAAGTGTTGAAAAGCCTGCGTAATACGTCATTTTATCTAACCTTTTCCATATCCTGAAAGATGTTTTATTCTTGCAACAATAGGAGCAAATATATACCTACCCATTGGAATAAGGTATGCTCTTGTTATTCTATCTTTGAAAGTAGGTTCATAAGGTGCGCCTCTTAAAAACCTCATTCCAAAAGGCATTTGAAAACTTTTCCCTGGTTTGAATATAGGTTTTTTTCCTTCAAGAAAATCTGATTCTACTCCTAAAAGATCATTTATGTATTTTTCAAACTGGTATTGCTTTGCTTTCAACTCAAGTAATTTAACAAGAAGAACGTTTTGACTCATTAAAATATGATTCAGATTAAATATTCCATCTTCAAGCTCAAATCCATCAGGAAATCTTATATTACTTTTGAAGAACTTTACTATCATAAAAGTATAGTAGTGTCTGAAATCAACCATCCATTCGCTTTTTATTTCTTCTATTCTCTTGTCAACCCATTTATCAGTTATCCACGGATAAGAAGCAACCAATCCATGCTTTTCATGCCATATAAGATTTTTCCTTGTCCAATCATCATCTGGTGCTGCTTTTTTATATGCCAAAGCCTCTCCAGGTGGAACATAAAACTCTTGAGGTTGAAAATCTCTCCAAATCCATATAGTGATGCTTACATTTGATGTTGCATGACCTCCAGCAGCAAAAAAGCTTGTAGACCTACTAATTCTACTTCCAGAATCAGACATAGAATCTTTTATAAGTTGATGTTTTGCAACATATGGTTTTACCCAATCTTTGTATTCATCTATGCTTTTTTTCCTGCTGGTTATCAAACCCTTAATCCTACTATATCTATTTTTAACTTCTGGCAAAAACATATTCTTCCATTCTTGATATAATTTATTTTTTGTAACAAGAACTACAGCCTCTGCTTTTGAAATTCCTAATGCAGCCCTTGCACTTTCAATGTCCAAATGCTCATCTTTTATCCTCATAAAATCTGTTATGATAGTAGGCCATCTTTGTACTATATTTCTAAGCGATACATCTCCTGTATGAGCATCTACCTGATCTATAAAAAATGCTTTCAAAGAATGTGCGTCTCTTCTTTTAGCCAGTTTATCTTCATCATCACTAAGATCCAATTCATTTGCATCATCATCGTCAGATTTTCCTCCAGAATTTTCCTTCTTTGTTCTATAACCATAATATCTAAGAAATTCCTTGTATTTTCTTTCATCATGCGAAAGAAGTTCATAATCACTTACTGCTTGTGCAGCGCTTGCTATACCAGCCTTTACCTTTGCCTCCAAGTCTTCTTTTTGCTTCATAGTAAGTTGATAGTAAGCAGAATGCATAGGAGAAACGTCAATGCTTTCATCAGCTTTTTCAGTCTTCCATCCTTGACGTCTTAACCAAAACATAAGTGGATAATAAACAGATGAAGTATAACCAGGAGGTCCTGTTATATCAATTTCTGTATACTGATTTCCAGCAGCTTGTATAACAACCTTTCCTCTATGTTTTGCGTAAAAAGGAAATATAGCACTACTTTTATAATTATCTCCTTTAGAAGGGTCTGATACACTAATTCCTTCTCTATCCAAATCTTTGAATATAAACTCTTTTTTATCGTCTTTTCCCATTTTAAAATCATCTCTTGGTTTTGAAATGTCAGAAAGCTTTCTTTCTGCACCATATACAAAACCTATTATATTTTCATATTTTGGATAATTGAAAACCCTTTATGTTTTCAAGTTTTAAAGTCGCCTCTAATAACTACTCAGATCTTATAGCTCTACCATGAAATAAGCAAGATATAATTTCATGCTGAGCTATATGTTAACCCAGTACTATCATATTCCGAATATTTGCTGGGTTAACTATATACCTAGCTTAAGCTAGTTGTAGCTTTACACATACTATAGTATATCTCTATTGATCCCATATATATTTTTTTGTTCTATAATACTAGCATGGATAATAAGGAAATAATACAAAAAACTAAGGATCACGTAAAGCAAATTCTAGAAAGAGAATCTACAGGCCATGACTGGTGGCATATTGAAAGGGTGTGGAAAGTAGCAAAATATCTAGCAGAAAAAGAAAAAGCCAACTTGTTTATAGTAGAGCTTGCAGCCCTTTTACATGAATTAGGAGATAGAAAATTAACAGGGTTGCCTGAAACTACATCAAAACCAGCAAGAAATTTTCTAGAAAAATTGAATATAGAAGGTACTATAATAAATCACGTTTGTGAAATAATAGACAACATGTCTTTTAGTAAAAATGTAGATAAAATACAAAAATTATCTTTAGAAGGTATTATAGTTCAAGATGCTGACAGGCTTGATGCCTTAGGAGCTATTGGAATAGCTCGCTGTTTCTCTTATGGAGGCAAAAAAGAAACTCCGTTACATGATCCTGAAATAACCCCTATAAAACATACTAAAGAATCTTACAAAAAAACTACTACATCTATAAACCATTTTTATGAAAAACTTTTATTGTTAAAAGATCTTATGAACACCAAAACAGCAAGGCAAATGGCAGAAAATCGGCATAAATTTATGGAAAAGTATCTAGACGAATTCTATATAGAATGGGATGGAAAAGACCTATTACAAAAATAGCATAGCTGCGCCTAATATAACACATATTATACCTACTATAACTCCTGTGCTAGACATCCAACTCTCTTGATACTCACCTGCTCCTGGAAAAAAGAACATCATAAATATTCCAAAAAGCACAAAAAGTAGTCCGACTGCCTTTAATGCAAGAATTATAGAAGCAATTATTGCAGCTACTATAAGAACTATTATAGCAACTATAATCAAGCCAATTATAAGGTCTGTTTTTATACCCATTATCTCTTTTTGATAACTCTATTATATATAGCATTTGAGATATTCCAAATAACACACAAATTCTATACGCAAAAGACATTTTTATTATTAGTTAATGTCTTCTACTGTATTGATTTTCTAGTCTGCAAAATTTATATATAATATAGCTAACAAAATAGATTGATATATAGAGGAGATAGAGATGGTATGGGCAAGGACAAAGCTTTTGATATGGGATTACGTGTTTGAACCAGTCAAAGAAATATCTATAGCATATGAAGGAAGGCATCCAGAAAAACTTTATAAAAAATTACACGAATTAATAAGACTTGTATTCAACGTGCCAGAAGGATATATACAAGAAAAAGATTATAGATGGGAGAAGAAAAAAGATACTGACCAATTTGAAATAGGCTGGGAAATAACAAAGATATTTGACACTTATACATATGTTGTAGTAGAGCTTGATTTCTCAGGATTTGTTGTAGCAGAAGGAGATGGAAAGGCAAAAATACGTCTAAGACCAAGAATCATAACAGAATACCCTCAAGATACAATATGGCAGCAAAGTATGATATATGAAATGTTGAGAAGATTCTGGCACAAATCATATTATCATAGAAAAAGAATGGAGTATCTTTACATATCTAAGGAGCTAGTTATAGAGTTTGAGAGAAAAATAAAAGAATATATGGAAGAGATTAGAAACGCAAAGTGATGCTTATGGGAACATACACAATAGAAGACATTGTTCTAGCACCTAGAGAAGAATTAACAATAGAATACACAGGATATGATCCTTTTCTTATATGCACAATTGCAAGAAATTTAATAAGAGATATACTGAAAGTTTCTGGATCAAGTATACGAGAAGACGACATAAGATGGGATAAAGTAGATCCTAACAGCAGATGGTTCTATGGTGTTTGGAGAGGAATTAGAGAAGAAGATAAATGGACAAATATGTGGATAAGAATAGCTGCAGAAGGAAGCTTTAATGTAAAAGATCGTGTAGGAAGCGTAAAGATTCAACTAAGAGCTCATATGTATACAGAATTCAAATTCGATAACCCTATATCAGAATCTTTCTGGAAAATGTTTAACTATCTATTTTATTGGAAACAAAGGCGTCAATACTTAGAACATCAAAAAGATATTGCAAATATATTCAAAGAGCAAATTCTAAAGGCATATGGTATCTATAAAGAGCAGAAATAGACAAAAGCACAGATTATTATTTATACAGATCAAAATAAAATATAATTGATTCTTATGAGTTTATTAACAAAATTAAGAAATAAAGTAGTTGGAAGAAGGCAAGAAGTTCAGGAAGCTGATTTTGAGACAGTAAGGTCAGCAATACTAGGAGAGCAAGCTCCGCCTGTTAATACACAACCTATTGAACCTTCTTGGAAACAAAGATATCCACAAAATTCTGTACCAAAAGAATTTGAACAACCATCATTAGATATGCCTAATGAACCTGAAATCAGACAGCCATATAGTCAATCATTCTCAAGAGAAGTAAACCAACCTCAGCAAATAGATGACAGACATAAATGGGACAAAAGAGATATGTATGAACTATTTGACAGATTAGGAATTATAGAAGCTCAACTAGCAGCTATAAGATCTCAATCAGAAACTATTAACGAAAGATTAAAAATGCTTGACATAAAATTAACCAGAAGATACTAGCATTTTTGAATAAAGCTGTCTAAATTTCTATTCTTTAGCAAAGCTGTAAAGCCTAATTTATTTGCTTTCTCACAAGCTTTCCTGAAATCAACTTCTGTATCAGTGTATTCAATCATAAAAACCTGTTTACCATTTTCTGTGAAAATCCTTAATTCTTCGCACCAATTGCCAACAAAACAACCTTCTAACAAAGCATAGTCATAATAATCTATCAGATCTTTTGCCTGTTGTTCAGTATTTTTTAGTCCTATAGATAATCCTCTTTCATGAGCCTGTTCAGAAAGCCATTTATTATACCTTAACTGATCTTCATATGTTAATTGAAAACCAGTAGGATTTTCAAATCCATTTATATTATCAGGCTCAATTCCATCAAACCCTTTGTCTTTGCAAAGATCGAATCTTTTCTCAATTATAGGAGCTAGTTTATCTACTTGCCTGATGTCAAGCCACTTTTCGCCAAGCCACCCATCATAGTCATTCCCTATAACTTCTTTTGGAAAATCGTCTTTATCAGAACGCCAATCTTCCCAAGCACCAACATTTATATAGCATATAACTTTTTTACCTTTTGTATGTAACTCATCTACAAGAGCTTTATTTGTATCATAAAGATCTAGGTCATAAACGTCTACGTCTATTGATTTATCAAACTCTCCAGCAAACTGTAGTTGAAAACTTGATCCTAGTTCAATTTTAGGTATTTGTATATTTCTATCAGAAAGATCTGGAAGATTATTAATTTGTATGGTATTTGTGCTATTTGAAGAATCGTTTATCAAAGAATTTTTAATTATCCATATATCGCTCTGCGATTCTTTACCTAATATATGAGATTCAAAAGCAATCCATTTTATATTAGGAGATTGACTAGGTGCTCCATCTTCTTTGCCAGAATTCGTAACTCTATGCCATTTTCCATCAACCAATAAAAATATATTAGGAATAACCCCATTCCCAGTCCTTGAACTTAGAATATTTTCATCCCATGTCCAAGAATTATCTGTATCATCAGGGCCGTTTGTCAATTGTTTTACATTTTCTAAACGAGGATCTATTGTGCTTGGACTAGAAGATGTTGGAATAGCAATATCTGCAGTATATATTTTCCAATCATCTTTACCTATCTCTGTTCTTTGCCATAAAATCTTCTTACCATCTTGACTCCATGATGGAAGTCTGTCATCATATTTAACATCATGTGTTAGATAGAATTCGTAACTATTTAGCTCCTGAAAAAATTGCACATAATTCTTTCTCAAGTTGTTTACCTGGACTCAATCCATGATTATGCCATGTTGATGCAAGAGATCCTAAGATTTCGTGATGTTCTACGGATGCTTCAGAGCGCCAA
>JACRAC010000029.1 GCA_016213555.1 Candidatus Aenigmatarchaeota archaeon
ATCATACCAATGAGCTCTTGAAAATATTTCAGAAAGAATACAACAGCACACCACACTCAAGTCTTAAATATTTGTCTCCACTACAAGTATTTAGAGCCAAGCAAAGTAGTGGACTCGTATGGGCTGTCAGTTAACAGCTAGAACAACCAACTATAGCTACAATTCTACTATTTTTGAGAATGTCTATAGTATTAGTCATAAATATCCTTTACAAGAATATTATAGCTCTTTCTTATATCCTCCATTAGATTGGTCAAATCTTCTTTAAATTCCCATACATCTTTCTCTAATTCTTCTGAAGATTTCTCTATAACATCTATCAAAGATTTAATATCTCTAGATTGTCTGGCTTTTAAAATACCTTTATTATTAGCTTGCCAAAATTCAGAGTAGTTAGAATCTATCTTAGATTTATTATTTATTATTAATTCTGGAAACTCTTTTGCAATATGGTCTTCTAAATTGTTTTCAGTCAATAATTTTTCAAAAGATTTTCTGAATTTTTTGTTTATATTTTGAGAAGCCTTCATTATATCGTTCTCTATTATTGAAGCTTTTTCATTATAGCTATCAAGTTCTTCATGAACAGTAGGGTAAAGTTTTTTAACATCTCCATATAAAATATTAAGCTTTTGAGGAATTTTTATTTGTTTTATTTTAGTATATTCTTTTTTCTCTATATTTTTTGATGTTTGATTAAGATCTTCAATGATGTTTTTTATAAATCTAGACAGCTCTATAGCTTGTTCTTTACTAAGTTTTAGAGAACTTATCTTACGACTTTTTCTCATTTCATTAAAAGAATCAAAAAATCCTTTCTTAACTGTTCTGAATGTAATGAGCTTTGTCCTTCCTTTTGGAATAGCATCTATAAGATCTCGTGAACTTAGAGATTGTATAATTCTTGATACCTTAGCTTTAGAAAAATCAGTCTCTCTGACAATAATTCTTTGATCAACCTTTTTCTCCCTTATAACTATTTCCATAACTTTTCTCTCTCCTTCAGATAAAACATTCAAAAAACTTTTAACATCTACCTTAACTTTCTTGAAATAGTATGTTGTTAGTATAGAGATGAAAACAACAACTATCACTAAGGATACTACAAGCCAAAGCTCTAGTCCAAAAGGAAGATTTTCATACAATATAGATATGTTTATTGGTTCTCCAAGCCTAGGTTTTTTAAGTTCCCATTTGACTGAAATTTTTCTACCGTCACTTCCTTCTTGTCCATATGCTGGTTCAAATGGAGCTATAGGTGTTCCAACAAGTTTTGATTTGTCTGCCAATGTAGATCCTAGAGGAAGTTTTACAATTATAGAAAAATATTCCAAATTATCTGTTATAGATAAACTATGTCTAAACATTCTGAATTCATTAAATCCAACTATTTGATTTCTAGAGTAAAAAGAATATTTTACTATTGAAATATTTCTAGAAAGAATATTTTCACATATTATCAATGATCCTACATCTTTATACTGAAGATCACAATCAATTTGTTTTCCGTCCTCAGAGTAAACCCTTACATTAAAAATTCTTGCAAAAATAAAATAATCACTCTTATCTACAGCTTCAGAATAATTTAATGTAACATCCCAATGAGTAGTCTCATCTTCATTTATCTCAACAACATTATCCCATCTATTTAATACAGGAGTAGCATGTGATACTGATAATAAAAATGAAATTGTAAATAAAAATATCAAAACAATTTTTATATCACTATTGCTAATTCCCATTAATAAAATTCATAACAAAACTTTAAATATTGAAAAACTCAAAAATAAGTATAAATAATCTTATATAAACATTAATAAGAGTAAATAGAGCTTTAATTTAATTTAAAAATCATATATATAGTTATAAACCAGTAAAAATTTATGGTTTCAAAAAGTTGATAAACGTTTCAGGGTAGCTTTATATACGCACCAGAAACATATAATTATTAGAATTAATTGATATTAACTATATCAATTAAACAAAAATTACTGAATCTTTATCAACTTAACAAACTTCAAAACTAATTTAACAAAAATAAATTACGTTTAGCAAACATAAAAATTATTCAAGAAGTTATTTAAAAAATAAAATCATAATTACTGCTCTATGAAAAATGATAAGTCAGTATGAAATTAATGGATAAATTGTCTATAAGATAATGAAACTATTGGATACATATTGATTTTATTTTAAAATTCGAAAGAATTTTGAAATTAGTATGTTTGAAAAAGCATACTCAATTTCAGAGGGCTTGTTTTTTGAAAGATAACGTGAAACACATGCAAATTAAAAAAGCTTTAGTCGCAGGTGCTCTAGGAGCACTTATGGCTGGCAGTACAATAGCTTTCGCAGCAACAAGTCTTAGTGACTATCCAAAACCTTTCGTAGACGGAGCTTCTGTCAACACACTAGTTGTTGTTGGCGCTGCAGCTCATTCAAGTGATGTTGTTGGCGCAGTAGACGTCGCAGCAAGACTTGGAGGATCTTCAGTAACAAAAGAATCCGTTAGCTGTCCTGGATCAAGTTCAGTTGGTTCAGTTACAGGAGAAGGCAGATCAATAAACACTGCTAACGAACAGATTTTCTTAGGTAACACACTTAAAAAATCTGGTCTTAGAACAGCTTTGTCTGATTCAGATCTACCAACTCTGTTGGCATCTGGTTCAGTTACAGACAGTGACGCTGGAACAACATACAGTTACGATCAATTCATTGACTTTCCAAATGGAATCGCACTATCTTACCAGAGATTAACTGGTAAGACACCAAACGTGGTAGATCCAACTTACCTTTTCAAATTGGATACATCAGCATCAAATACTAGTTCTTTCTATAGAACTAGAGTTGTATTCAACAATGAGGTAAATCTTTCTACTGTTGCAGGTGAAAAAATAAATCTGTTCGGAAAAACATACACATTCTCTGCAGACTCTACTGAAGTAAGTGGAGGAAAAGTTGTCTTATTAGGAAGTGCAATAACAAAGACAATGGGAGAAGGTGAAACAGCAACTGTGACAATAGATGGATCACAGTACGATGTAAAGTTGTTAAGTGTAGGTTCTTCAACAAACGTTGGAGTACAGATTGGATCTGATTCTAAATCAATTAACAAAGGAAGTACAGCTACAGTAGGTGGAGTCGACGTTTACGTTGACGATATCTTTTTCAGTAGTAAAACTGGAACTGTAAGTTCTGCTTCATTGTTTATTGGTGCTAGAAAAGTACTTCTAACAGACGGAACAAACGTTAAGACAAAAATAGGAAGTGAGTCTGAAAAGGTAGTTGATGGAACATATGTTGACTTAACATTAAGCAACAACAAACTAACTACTATCGATTTATACACTAACGCACAGTCTTCTAACGCAGACTTTCTAACAGTAGGAGGAATATTCCAAGACACTGTTTGGAAAAGTTTTAGTGTACAATTCCCATCAGTAAGCACTCCGGTGCTTTCAGATTCAAGGGATAAGATAGAAGTTCTTCCATCAGGAACAAAAGACGCTACAGTAGCATTCACAACAGACAGAGGTTATAAGAACACTGTCAAGTTTGCTCATCTAACTTCAGCAACACCAAATGTTCTGGATTTAGCTGATCAAGACGATGACTCAATACTTGTTCAAGAAGGTGTAGCAATAGACAAGAATCAATACTTCGTTGTTGATTCAGGTGATTTCTCAAGAATGTTTGAGATAACATCTGCATCTTCATTAGGTACTTCTGACGCATCTTTAACACTTAGAGATGTATTCAGTGGTTCAACACTTGAAGTAAAACTTGGTGCTACAAACCAAACAACAAAAGTCATTGATGGACAGTCTTATTACTTTGACGCATCAGGAGCAGTTAGTACAACAGATCTTAACCTTAAAGTTACTTGGGGTAACGGAGCAAGTTTAGGAGCAGCTGGAGATTTCAGAACAGTATTTCCAACTCTGCTAACGAAGAATCGTGCTAGATTAGCTTTAACTAACCCAGTTACTATGACAGGTATAACAGTCGGAAAGTCAGTTCAACTTCCAACAGGTGCTATAAACTTTACTACAGTTGGTAACGCATCAAATGTAGTTATAACACCAGTTACAACTGAAAGATCTGATTCAACTGTTCTTGTTAACGCAGCAGGTTCATCTGTAGGTTCATTACAGATAGGTAACGGTGCTGGTGTTGGTATCTTAAACAGTACTGTATTCGGTCTTGGTAAAACCACAGGCGGAATAAGATGGTACTCTATAGATACTTCTGCAACTAACGGTACACTTACTGTTAGAGCAGCAAAGGGTAAGTCTAATGCAGTAGCGGGACAAACAAATTCAACAACACCTGGAGTCTTACTTGTTGAAGAACAAGATGACAACAGTGACGTGAATTCAGTACTTGTAGACATTGGTCAAGATACCTCAAGCGGTGACAACAGAACAAATTCAAATGCAGCTGATTTTTCATCTGCATCACAAGGAACAGGAACATTGACTAGAGACAGCAACACAGATATCTCGTTTAACACAGATTTCTGGGGAACTGTTTCATGGAGAGATACAGGAGATCAGGACAAAGTAACTCTTTGGTACCCTGATGATCAAGTATCTGCACAGGTTTACGTATTAGCAGAAGGTGCTACAATAGGTGGAACTTCATCTACCGGTGGTACAACTGTTGATAAGTGGACAGTCAATCCAATAAAAACCGCTCTAGCAAAACTAGATTCAGAGGTAACAAGCGCTGATAAAGCTACAAAACATTTAATTTTGGTCGGAGGACCTTGTGTCAACACACTAGTAGCTGATCTAAATACAGCTGGTAAATTCCCATACAGCTGTAAATCATGGCCTGCAAGAAACTTCGGTTTATTACAGGTTGTTGATGATGCATTCGCATCTGGAAAAGTTGCATTAGTAGTTGCTGGTACAAGAGCAGAAGACACAAGATGGGTAACATCAAAGTTACAAATGTACGACACTGCCGGTTTGTCTGGAACTTCTAAGGAGTTCACAGCTTAACGTAGAACCTAGAACTAGATAAAAAGCCTTCTTTTTTCTTTTTTAAATTTCCTTTATTTTTATATAACTCCTAATCGGAGTTATAATTTACAAATTATAAATTTGTAAAAAGTGTATTACACTTCATTTTCAAGAAATAGGGTTACCGATTTGTAAAGGTGTGTGGTGAATGAAAAAATTTTATTTTATTTTTATTATACTAATTATATCAGTAGTAGTTATTTCTGGTTGCATAAATCAAGAAGAACCTAAAAAAGAAGCTTATAATTTTACAAAAGATGGAGTAGAATACACATTTAATAATAATATTTACGATTCTCTTAACATCTCTATTCAAGACGAGAAATATGTAAAAGCTTCTATAGATTCAGCACAGTCAGTAATAGTTTTATTTAATGGATCTAGCTTAGAAGATAATTCTTATTTTAGTGTAGTTTCCTACAATATAGTTGAAAAAATTAAGAACTATTTTGTATACTCTAAAGGACAAATAGTTGATTTTAAGGCAATTGATATAGAGCAGAACCATACAATACCAGGAGGATCTACAGTAATTTTCTTAAGAGGTCCAAGCACAGGAGCTCATGGAACTTCTGTTTACTATGATGGTAATTGTATAGTCAATAATGTATCGATAGCACCATTTAATAATTGTATAGTGGTTCAAGGAACTGATTATAAGAATTTTTCACTAGCAGCAGACAGGCTAATTCTCTCAGTCTTGGATTATAAGGGATAAAATGTTGTATTATGTTACAGGAAATAATAATAAATTTGAAGAAGCAAGAGCAATACTAGGAAATGTAGAACAGTTAAATATAAATCTATCAGAGATACAGGAGTTAGATCCAAAGAAAATAATAAAGAAAAAACTTCTAGAAGCTCTAAAGCACAAAAAAGAAAATGTCATCGTAGAAGACACATGTATGTATTTAGATTGTATGAAAGGTCTTCCAGGCCCTCTTATAAAATGGTTTTTACAGACAATTGGAATAGAAGGTATAGTAGAACTTACTGAGAAATTAAGAAATAATAGAGCAGAAGTTAGACTAATAGTAGGTTATGCAAAGAATGATAAAGAAATATCTTTTTTTGAAGGATCTGATTCAGGAGTTATAGTAAGACCCAGGGGTAGTTTAAAGTTTGGCTTCGATCCAATATTTCAACCGGATGGACATTCAAAAACTTTTGGTGAAATGAAAACAGAAGATAAGATAAAAATAAGTCATAGAAGAAAAGCTCTTGATAAATTAAAACATTTTTTAGAATCTAACAACTAACGTAGTTTTCTAATTCTGTTAAATTCTGAAACCCTTGTAGTACAGTATCTTTATTTATAATAACTGCAGGAGTTTCTTTTATATGGTAAGTCTCAGTTATCATATCAATTGATGTCAGATTTAGATCAATAGGAATAGGAGACAGCATCATTTTATTACCACATTTCTCTTTCAGATCTAGTAATACAGCTGATTGTAGTTTTTGAGGAAGTTCAACTTTTGAATTATTTCCAGTATCATATAAAAATACATGCATTACAGTTGTGTAGTCTAACCCACATTTGTCTTTTATTCTTAAGGAATTTATCCAAAATTGCATCTGTTGCAATGCATATCTTTTTCTTTCTAATATCAATGATTGAGAGAATTTATTATGTTCCTCGTATTTCTCAAGCTTCAGTCCTTCCTGATATATTCTTTTATTGTATTCTAGATTTGCTTTAAGAGCTATATTGCATAATTCTGGATCATCTTTCAGTAGACTTTCATAATATAATGTTTGAAGTCTAACATCATTTAATAACAAATCATTTTCAGTGATAGTTGTCTTTATCTCTTCAGCTCTTCCTGAATCAATCCATATTCCTATAACTATTCCAATAACAAGTATTACTACAGTAAGAACAGCAGCTTTCCAAAATACGTCAGATTGCATTATTTCACCAGTCATCATACCCTTGTGCATATTTTATAAGAGAATATGCCATTAGGAATGGAAATATTGTGATGTAAAAGGTTAAATAGAAAGCAACATAAGGCCAGCTTTTTTGCTTTATTTTCATGTCTTTCATTCCCATGTATATAATAAATATAGCTGCTGTAATAAGAATAATTCCAAAATACAAAAATAGGTCAGGTAAAAACGTGAAAACGTAGTGCTTGAATGGATCAACTCCTATAAGATAAGCGCTTATTATGAATGATAGATTTTTATAAATCCATAAATACCCAAGATACATGAATAGGCTAAGAGATAGAAATGTGACAAAATAAGAAAGTGAGAAAAAAGGTATTATATAAAATTTGAAACTAGAAGGCCCTTTTCTAAACATAAATGATTTGTATTTTGCAGTTGTTTGCATTCCTCCTATATTCCATCTTAATCTCTGTTTTACCCACTGTTTCCATTTTTCAGGAGCGTTTGTATATGCCTTTGCAGGACTCATTTTTATTTTATACCCTCTACTAAGTATTCTCCACGCAATCTCTATATCTTCTGTAGCATTCTTTGGATCAAAATAACCTATCTTATTGAATACCTGCTTTCTATACAGTGCAAAAGGACCTGGTGTAACATAAATACCTTCAATATATTCTGAAAGTTTTCTAGTCCATGAGATAAGAGAATATTCAAGAGCTTGTAACCTTCCTAAAAAGTTATGATCATTTTTAACAAGAATTTTTGTGGTTACAGCCATCACATCTTCATCATCAAAAAATGGTATACTTTCTAGCAAAGAATTTTTCTGAGGATAAGAATCAGCATCAACAACTACTATAAACTCTCCTTTTGCATGTTTTAATCCAAGATTTAAAGCCTCAGCTTTACCCTTCTTATCATTTGTTATTAGTTTGAATGACCCAATATCTAATTGATTTTCCATAGACTTTACTATTTTCAGCGTGTTGTCAGTGCTATGATCATCTATAACTATTATTTCCAAAAGATTTTTCGGATAGTTCAACTTATTTAGATTTTCTATAGAATGTCTGATATTTTTCTCTTCGTTATATGCAGGAACCAATATTGTAATTGTAGGAAGTTTTTCAATATTAGGTATAAGAGCCATTTTTTTTCTATTTCTAAAAAACAGAAGCACAAACAAAAAAGTTACATAAAGAACTAATCCAGTTACAGAAATAAATATTATATCTATGGGATCCATTCAATCACTTTAATAATTTAAGATATCCTGTAACTTTGTCAATTTTATCTTCCTTATCAGGTCCGATGCCTAATGCTGTGATAGTACCTTTTTTGACTTCAGTATGTCCAGCATCTGTTATTAAAGAATTTGAAATCTTTAGCTTTTCAGCAGCTTTTTGAAGATCTTTTAATTCTTTAACGCTAGTTGCAGCTAATACAACCTTTTTTTGGCCTTCACTCTCCCATTCTTGGAGTATTTTTTTATTTGCTTTTTTAGCAGCTTCATGGCATGCATGACTTGCCTGAGCAGCAGCCTTGCCTACGCTTAACGCCAAGTCCTCTCTTATAACAATAACCTGTTTATACACAACTACCACACTAAAATATTTAGGATAGAAAGACTTTAATCTAACATTTCACAAAAAAACAGTTCTAATATTTAGATTTTTTCATGGCATAATATATTCTCTGAAGAGATGATATATTAGACAAAATTGCTACTAAAATTATTACATAAACCAAATAGGTTATGTCAAAATAAGCAAGCACAATTCCAATAAATATAATAAGCATTCTTTCTGCTCTTTCTAACAGACCTCCTTTAAGCTCTTTTTCTACCAACTCTTTTTCCTTGGCAGCAGCCTTTACATAAGTAGTCATCAAAGACCCAAAAATCAGTAGTCCAATCCAAAACTGCGAAGGCAATAAGACTACCGGCAATGTTAAGAAAAGTAACCCAAGTATTATAATCCCTTCTACATATCTATCCATTATAGTGTCCAGATAAGCACCTAGTTTAGTTACTCTTCCAGTAACCCTAGCAACAGCTCCATCTATTACATCAATAAATGTTGCAGCTATCATGAATAATGCAGCCAGCAAAAAACTCTGGTTAATTATGAAATATAAAGAAATTAATGCAGGAACAAGAGTTAACAAAGTCCATTGATTAGGAGATACTCCAAGTTTGCTAAAAGCAACCCCTATTCTAATACTAAATTTCTCCAATTTCTCTCTCCGCGCATATAACATAAATTAACCTTTTAACCAATTAACAGCTTGTTCTAAATTATTAAAAACTTTATCTGCTCTTGAAAAATCTTGTTTTATAGAAAATTCATTAGGAATAGCTATACAATATAATCCAGCGTCTTTAGCAGACTGTAGACCATACTGAGTATCTTCAAAAGCCAGACATTCTGAAGGCTTAGTATTCAATTGCTTTGCAGAGTGGAGATAAATATCAGGAAAAGGTTTTCCTCTATTAACATCATTTCTAGATGTTATAAAATCAACCATGTTATTAATTCCTGTTCTATTTAGTTTAATCAAGATTTCCTCTTTATTTCCGCTAGAACAAATAGCTATTTTTAATCCAAGTTCCTTAAAATATTTCATTGATTCTTTTGAAAAATGCATAAGATTTATTGGTTTACTCTTGAACCATCTTAGAATTAGTTCCTCTTTTTCTTCTGACAGAGATTTTTTTGGTTTCAAATTAAATTTATTAATAAGTTCTTCTGCTATTATTGTTACATTTTTTCCAGCATAATCATAATACTCTTCCTTAGATATTGTAAGCCCATATTTCTTGAGAATTTCTACCCATCCTTGCCACTGATAATATTCTGTATCAACAAGAACACCATCTAAATCAAAGACAATTCCTTTGAATTTGTTTAAGCGCATTTTATCTTTCCCGCTCTCCTCTTATAAATTGCTCCAGCATTTCTCTTGCCAAATTATCTGCAAACTGCTGTGGTGGAGATTTCATGAAATAAGCAGATGGTGATAGTAAAGGTCCTCCAATCTTTCTATCCAAAGCTAGTTTAGCACATCTTATTGCATCAACAGCACAAGAAGCTGAGTTAGGAGAGTCTTCTACATTTAGTCTAACTTCTATATCAACGGGAGAATCTCCAAACTGTCTTCCTTCTATTCTTATGAAAGCTAATTTTCTATCCTTTAACCAAGGTACATAATCACTAGGTCCTATATGAAGATTATCTTTTTCTATATGGTGCGGTATTATGCTTTGTACAGCTTGTGATTTACTAATTTTCTTTGATTTTAATCTTTCTCTTGAAAGCATGTTTAGAAAATCAGTATTACCTCCTACATTTAGCTGGTAAGTCCTATCAATTTTAACTCCTCTATCTGTAAATAATTTTGCAAGAGTTCTGTGTGTTATAGTAGCTCCTACTTCAGCTTTTATGTCATCTCCTACAATTGGTAACCCTTTGTCTATAAACTTTTTTGCCCATTGAGGATCACTTGCTATAAAAACAGGCATACAATTTACCATAGCAACCCCAGCGTCTAAGCAACATTGTGCAAGATATCTAACAGCCTCTTCACTTCCTACAGGCAAATAATTAATAAGCATATCTGCTTTTGATTTCTTCAATTCATCTGTTATATTCACAGGCTTTTGATCTTTGTCTATAATAAATGTAACATCTTCTGGATAATCATGCATATGAGGAGCACATCCATCAAGAACAGGAGCTTTTTTTACTTCCACATCTAAGTGAGGAATATCTTTTTGGAAAACATATGTACAGTTAGGTTTTGAAAACACAGCCTTGCTTAAATCTATTCCTATCTTTCTTTTGTCAATATCAAACGCAGCAACAGGTTTTATATCAGATAGTCTATATCCTCCTATTTCTGTGTGCATAAGTCCAGGAATATCATCTTTTCCATCACGGTAATAGTATATTCCTTGTATCAAAGAGCTTGCACAATTACCTATACCAGCAATAGCTACTCTTATATCAGACATAACTTTTCCACCTGTAAAACTTTTACACTCATAAAACTTTTAATACACAATAATTTAAATAACTATATG
>JACRAC010000027.1 GCA_016213555.1 Candidatus Aenigmatarchaeota archaeon
TCAAAGAAACCGAACGAAACGTCAGCTTTATCAATTATTGCTACACTACCTAATGAGAATGTTACATTTTTCATGAAATCACCAATTCCATGATATGTAGCATTCTCTTATATTCATCTAAGTGGCGAAGTCAGGTGTATATGGAGGTAAACCTAACACGTTTCACGACATATTTGCTAATCCAGAACCTTCTTTAGAGAGTGTTATTCTTCCTAGTGTGCAAGAAGCATATTTCAAGAGTGAAGTTCGATATGCAGAAGAAAAATTAAAATCTATTGGAGTTGAAACTATTTTATTTGACTTTTCTATGCCTAGAGGAGTTTTAACTTATGAACTGAATAAGCTTAAGAAAAAAATGAGAGAATGCGATACTTTCTTATTTGTTTACAATGGTCATGGAACAGAAGGCGGAGTTTATACTAATTATAATGTTGGTAATGTAGTTTGTATTAGTGATAATCAACTTCGGAAAATTTCTAATGAATTGCCAGGCAGATCGATATTTGTATTAGATGGCTGTGAGGCAGGAGCTCTTGCAAAAAATATTGTAAGACCTAAATATGGTACTCTTCCTAAGAATACTCTATCAATAGGGTCTACCTATGGAAAGGAACCTAGCTATAATGCTATTGATAAATTTACCAAGAAGTTTTTTGATTCTTTAGTAGAAAACAATTGTAATGTGCAAAAAGCTTTTGATAATGTTGGGTTTGGATCTTTGTATAAGTCTTATGATATAAGAAGAACAGACAGCATGGTTATACCTTGCAATATTCAATGTGGATGTCCTTTAAAGGGGTAATTACATTTTCTCAAGTGGCTTTATGCCTAAAAGATTTAAGCTATTTTCCAGAACTTGTTTAACACCAAGAACAAGAGTTAGTTTAGCTTGTTCATTTTCATTTCCTATTATTCTAGATGTTTGGTAATATTCATTGAAGAGAGTTGCTAAATCATATGTATAGTTTGCTATCAAATTAGGTTTTAAATCTTTTGCAGATTTTTCTACTGTTTCTGGAAATTCACTTATTTTCTTTGTTAAATTCATTTCTAATTGATCTTTCAGAGTTTTTATTTTTGGCTTTTTCTTTGATTTTTTTAATATGCTATTTGCTCTCGCATAAGTATATTCTATATAAGGTCCTGTATTACCTTCTAGGGAGACCGCCTCGTTTATATCAAAAGATATCTCTGTTGGTGTAGACACCTTAAGAAAATAGTATTTTGCTGCTGCTATTGCTATAGATTCTGATATTTTCTTGCTTTTTGGATATTTTTCCAATATAGTTTTTTTTAGTTCATCTAAAAGCCATTCACCTTCTATAACATTTCCTGTCCTTGAAGACATCTTACCTTCTCTTAACTTTACCCATCCGTATGCTAAATGAAATTGCTTATTTTTCATTTTAGGAAAAATCTCTTCTAAAACCTTGAACAAAACTTGAGTATATCCTAGTTGTTCTGGACCTAGAACATGTACTATAAGATCTGGACCAAATTCCTTTAGCTGTAGTTTTGCGAGGCCTAAATCCTTTGCTTCATAAGTAGGTAGTCCTGCACTATTAATGAAAACTCTGTTATGAAGATTATATTTTTCTCCTTCAAATATTATTGCACCATCACTTTCTTTTAGTATACCATCTTTTACAGATTCTAAGGCTATGGTTTTTCCGCTGGTTGCAACTTCTGATTCAAAATATAATCTATCAAATTTTGTATAAACTCTTTTGTATATTCTATTAAAATATTCAAGGCTCCATTTTCTTGTAGTTTTCCATAATTTCATTATTTTTTTGTCTTTGTTGTATACGTGTTTGTTTATTTCAATTATTTGTTGTTTAGCAATATCGTCTTCTTCAAAAGCTTTGCTGCCTGTTGCATAAGCTTTTCCTAGGAACCTTATTTTATCATCTAACTTCTTTGTCTTTATCATTCCTAATTTTCTAATGCCCCATATACATTTTGCAATATGCATACCAACATCTCCTTGGTAATTAGCTCTTATAACTTTAGAACCGTTAAACTCAAGTATTCTTGATAAAGACTCGCCGGTTGTTATATTTCTAAGATGACCTATATGGAATAGTTTATGTGTATTTGGATGCGCAAATTCTACCATTATTTTTTGTTTATTTTTCTTAGAAGATCCGTACTTTTTCTTTTCTTTTATTACCTGAGCTAAAACTTGCTTTGAAAATTCTTCATGATTTATATAAAAATTTATATATGGTCCAACGACTTTCACTTCTTTTACTAAAGAACCATGTTTTATCTTATCTTGAAACTCTTTTGAAATGTTTGAAGCAATTTCAACAGGAGATTTTTGAAGTTCTTTAGCTAGTACAAAACATGGTAGAGCTAGGTCTGCATGTTCTTTTGGCTTTTCTAATAGTCTAGAATATTCGCCTGCTATTTCTTGACATTCTTTCCTGAACTTTTCCAGAGGGTTCATGACTAAACTTGCTTTCTTAGTATTAAATTTGTTAAGCTTTAACACTTATTATGGAATTTGATGGGTTTAATCTGAGTAATCCTCTGGGTACAAGTAAATCTCACCAAGAGTGTGATAGTCCTGGAATCCCTAATTTTTATGTAGAAGGACAATATAACAAGCCTTTTTTGGTTGTTGACGAATCTACGCAGGATATAACAATGCTTGATAGACGAAAAAGAGTTGTTCAAAAAATTCATATATATCCTTCTGAAATGGGTTGCGATTATTCTCAAACACAACCTCTTCTGAGTCAAGAAAACAATACATATTCTGCAGCTCCAAACGATTTGAATGATTCTGTTCAAAGAGTTATAGAAGATGCTAGAGATAATAAGGCACATAATGCTGGAGGAGCTTTGTCTGCATTAGAATTATATCCATGTGATAGATGTATGTTTGAATACTCAGGATTTTATAGAAGAGGGTTGTATGATGAAAACACTGGACTAGAAGGGCTTCGAATATCTCCAAGAGATTGGGGTATAGATCTAACTCTTTAACGACCTGATTTTATTGATATGACATCTCCGTGTTTTAGAATATAGTCTGCTGAAATATTGAAGGTTCTCCATACTAGAAGTATATCCTTTAATATATATTTTGTCGTTTTTACGCTCTCTAGGCAAAGTGGTATATAGAAACGATAAAAATAGTAAATATGAACGAAATTAATTTGTTAGATTTGCATGATCCTAATATAGATAAAAGTCCAAGCTCATGGATAGAGTTTAACGGAATTTTATTAGATAATTTTCTAGAATCTTTGATAGGTAAAATATGCAATAGTAATAAAATATCAAGAAATAAACTTGCATTTATTATTAGTAACAATATTAATTGCCATCAAGATAATATTTGCAAAAGATTTTATAAAATAAAAGGATATAACTGGTATCCAATACCTCTAATAATATCTCTAATAAAAATGTCTTCAGATAGTAAAGAAACAATAAAAAAGAATGAAGATATGGTAAATTCATATATAGAATATATAAGATGTGGCAAAAATTATAATATTTTACCTGCAGTAAAAACTCTAAAAACGGAAATTTCATCACTTTGTGGAGCAATTGTTGCAGATGGTCATCTTAGTAGAGATTTTAATGGAAAAGAAAGAATAACTATAGTAGATTTTTATGAAAACGCAATTAAAAAATGCAGTAAATGGCTTGAAGCTTCTTTTGGGATAAAAGGCAGAGTATATAAATCAATATCTGTAAATGCGTGGTATTTGTTTATAGATAGTAAAGTAATCACCAGATTTTTTAATACCTATTTTTCTATTCCATATGGGAAGAAATCTTATATAGTGAAAGAGCCAAATATCATAAAGAACTCTAACTTTAGATTAGATTTTGCAAAAGGAGTACTTCTAATGGATGGTTCTGTAGAATTAGATTATATTGTATCTTTCGGCACAGTAAGTAAAGAATTGGCTGAGGATATAAAAGAAATATTGGATGATAATAACTATTCTGCAAAATTTTCATTCAAAAAATCTAATAATTGTTATATGGTTAAAACCAATAGAATTACTCTAGGCGAAGCTAAAAAGTGGATAGAGTTCTTTGGAAAAGATACAGAAAAAGGCTATAAGCTTTATCTTTTATCTAATATTTTCACACTAAAGATAAATTCTATACAAGAAGCTATGACAGCATTAAATATATTATGTAAAAAAACCAATTCAACAAAAATAGAACTTAAAGATATTATAAATATAATTATAAATGAAAAAGAGTTTACAAAGAAAACTCTATCAAATAAACTCAATGTTGGGAAAACTACTTTATACAAATATCTTTGGTTATTAGAAAAATCTAACATCATTAAAAGTAGAAAAACTAAAGGTGGACCAGGATTAGACAATTTTTATTACTATAATGATGATATAGATGATTGGAAGGTACCAATTAATGTCTCAACATAATTTTTACTATATCGTTATGAGATAGTATAAATTTATCACTTATTTTTCTTTTCGTCCTAGCATCTATAGCACCTACATATTTCTCTACAAAATCTGTATGAATGCTTGACGCAAAATCTTTTACTGTGGTACCTCTTTTTATTAAGTGTGCATGTGGCAATAGTTCTCCTTTTGAATCTGTATACTTGTTTTCATCTGCTACTGGATAAACTACTATTAGATCTAGTAACTCAAGGGCAGCTTTGTTTAGAATTTCTTGTACGCCTGTTGTATTATGCTTTTCTAAATATTTTTTCATATAATCCAAAGCTTTTTTGTGTTTTTCATCAATTTCTTTTAAGATTTCAAAAGAAGAAGAACCAGGCATGTACTTTATTATACCGTGTTTATGTGCTTCTCTTAGTGCTAATTCAATATCTGCTGACACAGTAATTGTTATTTTATCTGGATATTTTTTCTTTATTTTCTCTATACCAATAGCTGATGCTTGCGCATCAGTCATTATAGCATCGTATTTATTTGCTGCTATTATTGATGGTTTTGATAGTTTTCTAAGTTCTATTACAAACCTCAAGCAGTCTGATTCTGAGAAGTTTTTGAAGTTTTCTTTGTTTAAGTTAGCTGCTCCAAAAGCTTTTGCAATATGGTCTTTTGAGATTCCTAATCCTGAAAATCTGGTTTCTAGGGATTCTAGGAAATCTTTTGTTCCTAAATGTTGTACTTTTTTCCAATCTCTATTAAATATATCAAACATCCAATATGTTATTTCTTTTTCCAACATTTCTATTGCTATGGAAGAGTCAAACCCTTCTGAGGGATTTCCTTCTAGATCTGTTTTTCCTGAAATATCTATTATTTGTATAAGAGCTTTTGCTTGACGAACGTCGTCTAAGAAAGCTATTCCCCTACCTCTGCCTAAATGTGCGTCTGGAACCAGACCTGCTATATCCCAAATCTTAATTGGAACAAATCTTGTTCCTTCAATACATTTTTTACAATTTATCTTTAGTTCACCACAAGGACATTTTGTAGAAACATAAGCAAGACCTTCATTTGGCTCTAAAGTTGTAAATGGGTATGAAGCTATTTTCACATCTTTTAGGGTTGCTGCTTTGAAAAATGTGGATTTTCCAGCAGATGGGGTTCCAACTAGAGCTAGCTCTAACATAGTATACCTCTAGCTAATATTTTTCCTAAGTGGTCTTTTTTCAAATCAGTCATGATAGCTAATTATTCTTAAACTATAAAAGTAAATTAATATCATGAAGTTTATTAATTTCCTGCTTATTATTTTGTTAATATCTATGGTAGTTGTAAGCGGCTGTGTTGGACAAAATTCTCAACCAGCTGTAAATCTAAATAAAACTGCTTCTAAAAATAATTTAGAAATAAAATATTTTGAGCAAAGACCTGATGGTGCTATTAGAATAACTAATTGCAATTCTAAGAGCTGCCAGAATCCTGTATTTTCTCCTGATTCGAAAGAAGTTTTATTTACTCGCTTTTTAAATGGCTACAACAAAGGACCTTCTGAATTGGTGAAAATGGAGTTATTAACAGGAAATGAGACAGTTATAGTTAAAGCTGATGGCGATAATGTCAATGTTCCATATGGAAGCTGGATTGATAATAAGATTACTTTTGCTTCTGAATCAGGATTATCTGTTGTAAACTCAGATGGATCTGGTTTGCTAAATGTTGTTAATCATGGAAATGTGCTAAAGATAGAGCCTGTATTTAATCCAATAGATACAAACAAAATAGTTTTTGAAAATGTAGAAGGTGTAAATCATTTTATTAAATTAGTTGATACTAATTCTAGAAAGGAATTATAGTAACTATTTAGCTCAATAGCGAAATCTTGATTTACTTGGGATTCTAATTGATTAGATGCATGAACATTGTAAAGATTGTCATGAGAATTGTATTCCGAGAGAAGAGTTTGAACGTGTTGTAAATGGTCTTCTTGCAAA
>JACRAC010000030.1 GCA_016213555.1 Candidatus Aenigmatarchaeota archaeon
CATCTGTTAACGGTAACGCAGAGAAGCCTAGCGCACAGTTCTTTACTTCCCTGAAAATATTTTACTTGACTTCTAGAAATAGGCGAAGGGTTTATAACCACCGGTCACAGACCGGCTACGGGTGGAAATCTTTATTTATAATCTCCTTCATGTGCTAACCTATCTGCCATTCTATAATATCCTTCCATAGGGTTTTTTCTAAGCATTCTTTCTTCTGATAGATATTCACATGGTTTTAGTAAACAATATAATGCTCTTTCAGTTGTTGAAAGTATTATAGATCCAAGTCTATCTGCTAATGATACTAGCCCTAGATATAATCCATTAGAATATGTTGCTTTTTTTCTAGGAGGATTAGGAAGCATCATGTTTATTTTTGGAAGTTCTGGCATAGAAATCACGATCACCAGAAATTATGGATCTAATACCCATACTTTTAGATCTCTTATCCAGAACAAAGATCCATCTACTGCTTCTATTATTACTGTGTTATTTCCTGGTTTTACATGTGATGCTGTATAGTATTCTTCATAACTTTGCTGACTTGTATCAAGAGTTCTTGTCAATACCACATTTCCGTTAGAGTTCCTTATTTTTAGTACAAACTGTCCTGGTTTGTCTATTCTTACTATATCAAAAGTTATTTTTCCGGGTTTTCTTACTACCCAATTATAGTCTGTTTCGTTTAGATAAAATCCTAATTCAACTCTTCCTACTGCTTCGTTTAAAATATGTTTCTCTACAATAGCTCTTCCTGTAAAAGATGAGCCATCCCAAGCGTCTATAACAACATTATTATTATCAAAAAGCTCGCTTCTATCAAAAGAAATAAGCTCTTCTTGAGCTACTTCTCTTTCAAGAACTATTCTATCATTAACTCTTACTCTAATTTTGCCCTGTGCATTTGTGAAAAATAAATGTAAATCTGCTCTTGAGACATTTGCTTCTAGAGTGAAATTTTTTCTGAATGTTTTTGCATATAGTACATTAGTATCAACTGTTACATCGTATATTGTAGGAGCCCATATTCTCCATGCAGATGAAGAGTCTTTGATTTCAAGAACTCCGTCAGTTTCAATAGGAATTTGATACTTTCCTATACCTAGTTTCTTATCAACTACAACAGTTTTCTTACCTTCTGCTGAAGTTGTAACTATAAGATTACCATATCCATTTGTATTTTTTATATTTAGCTGAATATCTCTAATGTAGCCGTTTATCACTATAGAATTATCTCCAAAAAGAACTCCATTAAATAAAACTTTGTTAACTATTATTCTATCTGATGTTGTTGAAATATCAAATGTTCCAAGATCTGTAGTTTTTACATTTACATATTGCATATTTCCTATCAATATTGATCTGCCGCTGTCAGATGATATTATATCATAACCTATTTGATAGTCTCTATATTGGTTCATTGTATAGGATGATCCATATGGACTAAACCCTATTTGGGAGTTAAATATAACAACTCCCACTGCTATTAGCATCAATCCAACTAGTAATGCTATAATAAACTCATTTCCTTGCCATCCCATAAAATCACATAATTAATTATATAGTCACTTCAGAGTAGTATAAACAGATATCTTTAAATAGCTTACTAAAGGACTATTGCTTAAATAGAGTAATTTTTTTAGAAATTCTTTTTTATCTCTATAGATCTATATTCTAGACTATGCGGAGGTAGCCAAGTCTGGTCAAAGGCGCAAGACTCAAGAACATCTTGAGATATGAAATAGATGATTAGAAATCTTGTCGGTTAGTCCGTTCGGCGGTTCGAATCCGCCCTTCCGCATTTTTTATTTAATTAGATAAAACAATAGAAAATAATGGAAGAGTCTCAAAATCTTTTATGGGATGTTGCATTTGCAGCTATAGTTCTGATAGTTGTGTCAGTGATGATAGTTGTGTATTCTAATCCTGTTTCTGGTATAATAGACGAAGCGTCAAAACTTCAAGCAAAATATTTATCTTATCAAATAACAGGGATAATAAGCTTATCTCAGAGCGCTGAATCTGGAATTTCCACAAGATTTGATCTTCCGAAAACTTCTGGAAAAATATCTATATCAAAAATATATGTTGATGTAGACCTTGGGTCTGGTAATAGATATAGATACTATTTTACAGAATACGCTCCTATGAAAACAAAATTAAGACTTATAGATTATATAAAAGATCCTGCAAATCCTGTTGAAAAATCTATAATAGAGATAGATGAATTACAAAAAATAAGGACTTTGGTAATAGAAAAGGACGGAGAAGACATATTGATAAAAGCTGAATTTAGAACTTAGTTTAATCTATCTAGATCTTTTCTTAAATTTGCTATTTCTCTTTGAAGTTCTGATAATGATTGTTCTATTTGTCTTACTTCCATTTCTCCATGAGGAGGCTCGTCAAATCCAATAGGTCTTACTAATGAATGATCTACCCATTCTATTGACTTTTCTAGACGTTGTACAGAAGTTTTAAGCATGTTTATAGAATCCTGCTGAATTCCTTGAAGTTCATTCATAACAAGAAATAGCTGTTTTATACCTGTTAAGAACCTTTTTACCTCATTAACTGATCCTACGATTTCTTTATATTTTTCAACTTTTACAAATAAAGGAGCTGTTTCAGGTACAACAACCTCTTCTTTTGGTAATTGTATATGTAGACTTGCACATCTATCTATTGGCATCTGGTGTTTTGCACACATTATAGCAGAAGGCGCTTGAGCAGGTTTGTCTACTGCTTGTTTTATTTCCTCTGTATTATATTGAGGCTTTTTTTCTTCAGTGTTTCTTCTAAAAAACGACATGATATCAACAATTAATATGGATAATTTAGGCTTTAAAACTTATATATAAATGAATAATCTAATGCGGCTGTAGTCTAGTGGTAGGACACGACCTTGCCAGTGTACAAAGAGCTATTATCTTTGTTATAATTAAAAAACGAAAAGGTTGAAACCCGAGTTCGAATCTCGGCAGCCGCATAATTTAAAATTTCTTAAAGGCTACCTCTGGAATTACAGATAACGTATGCAGTTTCAAGAAGTTAAAATTCCGCAGTGAGAAGTCCGCAATGAAATGAGGAACTTCACAACAAGAGAATTTTAATTTGGATGAGAAAACTATTTTTTGTATGATATAATTCTTTTCGAATCTTGAAACTGCTGTTAAGTGAGTTTTACTTCAGTAAAACCAAAATCCAAAGGATTTTGAGTTGGCTTGTCTATATAGAAATTAGGGACGTGTCGCCGATTTTTTCAGAATTTGCTAAGAAAAAGCTGTTCTTGCGTTTAAGAATAAATATATCTAGATAATTGAATGGGGTTAAATGAGAAGCAGAGAGAAAAGATAAAAAATTTGTTAAGAATAATGATAAAGACAAAGCTTTCAAAATATTCAAGGGAAACATCATCTATGCCATTCTTAGCAAAACTTATGCAAGATGAACAAAAAGTGGCTTCCTATTCCTTTATCCATTCCTTGGCAACATCACTAGGACAATCTATATATGAGAAAATATCCAAAATAATTGCCGAAGATAATTTTGATCAAGTAGAAACTTCATATGATGTAGAAGGCTCTATAACAGATGAAGAAAACACAAAAATAACAAGAATACTACAAGAAATAAGATCTGGTCAAAGAAAATCAGATAAAGATAAGGAAATGAAAGAAATACTATCCTGTAAAAATGGTAAGGGACGTACGATAAAAGTTAGGGCAGACTTATACATGAAAAAAGGTTCAGAAGAATATTATATTGAAATAAAGACAGCTAAGCCCAACATAGATGTTTTTGCTAAGTCAAAACAAAAGCTTCTGGAATGGATTGCTCTAAGAAAAAAGAGAGTAAACACAATTCTAGCTATACCATACAATCCATATCATCCAGATCCTTATAGCAGGTTTACTATACAGGGCTACTTGGATGAAGATAAAGAGCTTTTTGTAGCTGAAAAATTCTGGTAACTATTTAGCTCAATAGCGAAATCTTGATTTACTTGGGATTCTAATTGATTAGATGCATGAACATTGTAAAGATTGTCATGAGAATTGTATTCCGAGAGAAGAGTTTGAACGTGTTGTAAATGGTCTTCTTGCAAAA
>JACRAC010000031.1 GCA_016213555.1 Candidatus Aenigmatarchaeota archaeon
CATTTTATGGTGTTGTATTTTATGCAAAAATTTATCGTAATTCATAACAATATTTAGAAATTTGATATAAAAACTATTCTTTATTTATCTTACTTCCTCTCAGGATTCCTTTTTGGAAAGAGGTAACTCTTTTTGTGTGATTTTTTATTACGCTCTTTGCAATTTTTTGCGCTCTCTTTTGAGCTCTTGCTCTAAAGACTTCTTGTCTTGTATATAACTCTTGTGATATTATTGTCAAAAATAATAACATCATTCCAACTCCTGCCATCCCAAAAAATACTGTAAATATTTTTGTAAATTGTGTTGTAGGATGAATGTCACCATATCCTATTGTCAATAAAGTCATTCCTGTAAAATAAAACGAATCTGTGTAAGAAAGATTTTCTGTGTTATGGTATGTTACAGTACCGACTACAAAAAGTATACCGATGATACCTATCATTCCCATGAACTTTAGCAAAAACTTCATGTTATCAGTGTTTCCTATGCTATCCTAATATTTAAAATCATTGCTTCTTTTTCAAGCCTTAAAAACATCTGATTCCAAGTCTCTTTATGAAAATTATTGAAAAAGCCGAACTTGTATTGAAAAACTATGTATGTGACCATTGTTTAGGTAGACAATTTGGCCAATTGCTTAGTGGATATAGCAATGCACATCGTGGTAGGCTAGTAAGAAGCATTGTGGCAATGAGTATTGATAAAGAAACCCTTAACATAGAAGAACGAGCGCTAGATATGCTTAATTTCACAGGATTTAGTTTTCATTTTCTTCCTTTAGATATTCAGAAAATGAAAGAAAAGATAAATGGAAGAAAATGTTATGTATGCGGAAATATTTTTCAGAATCTACACAAATATATAGAGATAATAGAAAAATCTTTGAGAGGCCTTCAATTTAATACATTTTTAATAGGAACAAAGCTTTCACATGACTTGTCTGTAAAAGAAGAGCATCTATGGGAACAAACAGGCATAGATTATTGTGAGCCAATAAAAGGCGAAATAAATCGAGAAATAGGAAAACTGCTTGAAGAAAAGTTAAAGAAAAAATTCTCTGTAAAAAATCCAGATATAGTTATCATGCTTAATTTAGAATCAAAAAATATAGAATTGCAGATAAATCCTACTTTTATCTACGGAGAATATCAGAAACTTGTCAGAGGCATTCCACAGACAAAATGGCCTGAAAAAAAATACAAAACTTCAGTAGAAGAGATAATAGCAAAACCATATATATCCTATCTAAAAGGAAAAAATCATAAATTACATGGATACGGTCGTGAGGACATAGATGCTTTATGTCTAGGATGGAGACCTTTTGTCCTAGAAATATTAGAACCTAAAAAACGTTTGGACAAGAAAACTATGATAAAGTTAGCCAGGCAGATAGGAAAACAAGTAAACATTAGAAACATAAAACCTTCTGACATTTTAGAAGTCAGAAAGATCAAAGAAGCTCGCGGTGAAAAAACTTATAGAGCCCTTGTTATTTGCGAAACTCCTATAAAAAAAGAGGATATTAAAAAATTGAATTCTTTGGTTGGAAATATAAAGCAAAAAACTCCCCAGCGTGTCTTGCATAGAAGATCTGACTTGCTTAGAAACAGAAAACTAATTTCTATGAAAACTAAATTCATAAACAAAAAACAATTCGAAATTATAGTAAGAACAGAAGCAGGCCTTTATGTAAAAGAGTTGATACACGGAGACTCTGGACGTACACAACCTTCTATATCTCAGATTTTGGAAAATAAATGCAAGTGTAAGGAACTTGATGTTCTTGCTATACATGTTAAGAAGTGAATTATTTCTAAATATATCCTTAAATAGTTTAATAGTATATTATATTTAATTATATAGGTGTTATATATGGAACAAGCTTTAGTAAAAACAAAAAAGATAGGAGGATCTATAATGGTAAGAATTCCAAAAGAAGTAATAGAAACTGAATCAATACATGAGAATGAATTAATAAAAATTACTGTAGAAAAAGTTAGAAAATCTGGATTTGGAATGGCAAAAGGACTAGGACCATTTAAGCATGAAAAGGCGAGCGACTTTGACTAAATTTATTTTAGATACTTGGGCTTGGGTGGAATATTTTGAAGGAACTGATAAAGGAGAAATTGTTAAGAAAATAATAGAAGATCCAAAAAACGAAATAATAATAAACATTGTAAATATTTCAGAACTAGTTAGTGTTATAGAGAGAAAAAATATTGATACGAATAAATTATTAGATGTTGTATTTTCAATATCAACCATATACTATGGAGATAAGGATTTCTCAATATATGTAGGAAAAAGACATGCTGAGATAAAATCCAAAATAAAAGATTTTGGGTTATTGGACGCGTTCGTTTTATCTACTGGAGATAAATTAAATGCAAAAATAGTTACAGGAGATCCTCATTTCAAGAATAGGAAGAACGTTATTTTATTGTGATATGATGGAAGAAAACTGGAAAAAGAAATTAACAAGCGAACAGTTTAGTGTTCTGATAGAGAAAGGAACTGAAATGCCGTTTACAGGAAAGCTTTTGTATAACAAGGAAAAAGGCATATATACATGTGCAGCATGTGGCAATGAACTTTTTTCTTCATCTAAGAAATTTGATTCTGGAAGTGGCTGGCCTAGTTTTTGGGATGCAAATAGAGATAATATAGAATTGAAAGAAGACACTAGCCATGATATGGAACGCATAGAAGTTCTTTGTAAAAAATGTGGAGGCCATTTAGGCCATTTATTTGATGATGGTCCTGATCCAACTGGTGCAAGATATTGCATAAATTCTGTAGCTCTAAATTTCAAAAAAAATGATAAAAATTAATTATATATACTCATAAAAACAAATTCTAATATGGTAGTTTCATTTAGTGTTAATCTTTTAGCAGTTCTTGTGGCAGCTATTGCCAGTTTCATCATAGGATTCCTATGGTATGGTCCTTTATTTGGAAAATCATGGATTAAAATGATGGGATGGACTCCAAAACAAACAGCTGAAGCAAGAAAGAAAGGAATGGCAAAATCTGCTGTAGTAGGATTTATTTCTGGATTAGTTATAAGCTTTGTACTTGCAAACATTATAAAATTCTCAGGAGCCTTAAGCCTTATAGAAGGGTTAGCAATAGGATTCTTAGTTTGGATTGGATTTGTAGCAGCAATAATGCTTGGCTCAGTGTTGTGGGAAGGAAGAGACATCAAACTATATGTATTAAATGTATCTTGCTATCTTGTATCATTTCTTGTTATGAGCGCTATATTTATTCTTTTGTAATAAGAATTAATGAACTTATCAAAAAATCAGTTTATTCTTTGGTTCTAAACTCAAAAATCTGAAGATCTTGGAACAAAAAACCCTCTTGTAAATCTTCCATGATCAAGATTTGCAAGGCGTCCATACATAACTTTAGTTATTTCGTCATGAATTAAAAGCTTCTTGAAGTTATTATATAAAAATATAAACGGTTTAAACTATGGGATTTTTTTCAAGATTGTTTGGCAAAAAAGGACCTGATCATGTTCATGTAGAAGAAGAACATATAAGTTTAGAGGCTTATCCAAACAATAAACTAGTGAAATTCTCTACTAATGATAAGACCTGGCCAAACAAACTAGCCGTTGTATTATCAAGAGAGGAAAGCACTGAAAAGCAATTAACAGAAGTATACAAATCACCAGTGCCATTTTTCTATAAGCTTGCAGTTGAGCAAGGAGAAAAGTTCTTACAGTTAAAATTACCAGTTTCCCATTTAAGACTACTTGCAGTAACTCCAGAAGAGCTTCAGTCTTTCAAGCAATCACATAGCTCTATAAAATTAATAGAAGAGACTACAGTTTCAGGAACAACCGAACTCACAAGTAACCAGGAAATTGAAAAATGGAATAATTTATTAAACAAAGATCATACTTGTGAACACGATCACGAAGATCATGAATAATCATTTTTCTGAGTTATCTTTAATTTTAACTTCTCTATGAGATGCTAAATTTTTTAGAAAGTTTTGAAATCCATCATACATAGGACATGGAAAAGATTCTCCATGAACATATTGGTCACAACTTCTTTCAAATCCCCATACCATAAAGTCCCCATTTCCATAAATATCAGGATTTTCATAAGCAGAACATATTTTTCTATAAGGACATCCAACATTAGACATACAATTTAATCAAAGATAAATCTTTTTATAAGTTACCTTTATTTTAAAATCATAAAAAATGTCAATTTTTACACATAGGTAATATTTAAAACCCACATATGTGGGAATTTTCAAAGGCAAATGAAAGAGAGATTTAAACCAAAAGGTAAAAATATTATTGATACTATGGGTTTCTGTAAAAATCTTCTTTCAGTTGGGTTGCTTTTCATATCTCTTTATTCTCCTGCTGTTGGAGAACCTTATTCATCAGCTGGAATAGGTGATAAGATAGAGTGTAGATCATATAAATCAAATGCAGAATTAGGAAGTCATATATGCAGATCATCAAGAACATATGATCTAGATGGTGATGGAAAAGCAGATATGCTTTATGCAGATGAAAATGGAAGAGTATTTTTCATGAAAGGGTTAGATAATGATTTCTCTTTTCCAGCAAAAATTATTGCAGGTCCTTATAGCAAAGATAGAAAAAAATATTGTATTCATGTAGAGCATGATAATAGCGGTACACATATTATACTACATACAGAAACTGAACAAGTTGTTGTAGAGCAGCAAACATATGAAATAGTTATATATATCTACAATCTCTGGTTCTTCTTGCTTCCAAAAAAGCTTGCGTAGCAGTAGAATCCATTTCATTTAATCTGTTAGCTCTCTCACCTTTGGAACTTACACCAGAAGAATAAATTGGAGAAGGTTCTACCAAACCAGAATCTTTATCATATGAATGATTTCTATCTGGAGAATTTGTTTCATTGTTCATATAATCATATCTTAAAATTATCTAAAAGATTTTCCGCATCCGCAGCTTGCCTTAGCTTTTGGATTGCTAATCTTGAATCCAGAACCTTGTAAACTATCTACATAATCTATTGTCAAGCCTGTAATCTCTCTTGATATTGCCTTATCAACAGCTATTTTTACACCATTCTGTTCAAAAACCATTTCATTCTCTTCAGGATGTTCTTCAAAAGCCATTCCATATGTGAAACCAGCACATCCCCCTGGATTTACAGAAACTTTTAGTATTTTATCACCACCATCTTGCTGCATAAAACTCTTTACTTTTGTAGCAGCACTTTGTGTTAAAACTACAACATCATTTGCGTTTGCTGTGTGTTCAGATTCTATTTCTCTATCAGCACCAGTACCATTTTTGTTTAGATAATCATTTGCTTCAATTATCATATTTTCCATTTCTTCTTTTGACATACCATGACCTACAGTACCTTGTTCAATAGTCTCATATGTATTAACTTGGCATCCTACACAATGCAATCCAAAACTCTGTAAAATATCAACAACATTTGGATATTTCATAATAACTTCTCCAACTGTCATATCTTTTGTTATTAATTGTGTCATTTTAAATCACCTAATTGATTTGTAACAATCCATGTCATTGCTATTACCTAAACA
>JACRAC010000032.1 GCA_016213555.1 Candidatus Aenigmatarchaeota archaeon
AAATACTCTCCAACTCTTTTTGTATTATTAACACCATTTTGAATTAAAGCTTCTATTTTTGGATTTACATATTTCATACATTATCACCTATTTGATTCCCAACTTCTTCCAGATACAGGATCTCTGTGTTCATATGTTCTTGATCCGTCTGCATGTTGTATCTCTACAGTCCTTTGGTCTCTTGTTACAGATGGACCACCAACACTATATCTATAAGAGTCATCTGCAGGATTTCTCCACATAACATGTCCGCTTTGAGTTCTTACTTCTTGAACATCTCCTCTATCTTGTATTACAACAGCTTCTCCAGGAGTATAAAGTGGTTTAGAATTAAATCCAAGAGCCCCCCAATTATTTCTTGCAAAGTCTTCAGGAGTTTGTGCACCAACAAGAACTCTTCCTACTGTTCCAACAGGGTCTTTTCCAATTGGAGTTCCTTCAAATCTTTCAAATCCAGGTATTCGTCTTACATAGCTATCAAATGACATTAATCCTCCTCTTGGATTAGGAACAGGAAATACTCTTACACATGCAAGAGCAAGTTGAGTACCAAATTCATTTTGGAAATTTGCCAATCCTCCTAAATTTCTATTTGAAGCCATAGATGAAAAATTAGAATAAAGACCTTCCATAGTTCTTTCAAGATCTGCAGATCTTGAAAATCCAAGATCATATACCTGAAAACGTTCTGAAGAAGAAGGAGAAAATACTATAGCGCTTTCCTGACCATTTCTTGTTATGTCAGCTGAAAGAACTGAAGAATCTTCATATGTTGATGTATAAAAAAGTGTTTGTAAATCTAGAGAATAAACATATATGTCAATAGGATGTCTTCCATTTTGCACTGCTTCATTAAGTTTATATAATCTAAATATCATTCTAGGCAATCCGTTTTGTTCTATTGTATGAACACCTTCTATACTTCTCTTATATGTTCTCAAATCTTTTATCTTTTTAAGATCTTCTCCATCTTCAGAATAAAGTCCTGTATTAAGAAATCCTTCATTATCCTCAAAAGACAGCATATATTTTTTACCATCTTGTCCTTCAATTTCTACCCAATGATGATCCATAGGCACATATCCATGTCTTCCTTTTCCATTTTCTGACCATCTACCATTTGCTGCCCCAAGCTTTTCCCGTAAGGAATAATATCTAGTTATAGGATGTTCATTAAAAACTGTTATTTGATTTGGTAAACCATCTTCAGGACTAGTAGCTGAAGCAGATGTATTTGATGTTTCAGGAGTGTTTTTAGATGTAGGACTTCTATAATCAACAGGTTTGTTGTTAGTACATCCAGTAGCATAAGCTACTAAAGCTATCGCTCCATTTCTTAAGAATTTTAAAAGACTTCGTCTATCCATTGCACCACTTAATACTACTTAGAATCAATGAATTTAAGCTCTGAATTTCCCACTTTTTAGTACAAACTAATATGTAAATAATGGAAATTCAACATAAAGCTGAGAAATATATATCGAATATAGTAAATTACAGCTATGGGAGTAGCTCTTACAGATGCAAACGAACTAGATAAGCAAGAATTTATTCGTAGCGAATCGTGTGAGAGCGCAAGAAAATACGTGATTCATATATGGGAGTAGCTCTTACAGATATTATATCATTGATTATAAGGCTGATTTTTGCAGCCGTGGTTCTCATAGCCTTTATAGAGCTTGTATACGCATTCGATGTGATTGTCAAAACAAATGAGTTAGATAAGGTTTCTGTAGAGATTTCAGAAGGTATGATGTCTTCTGGATACATGTTTGATGAAAACAGTCAAGCTCTTACAATAAGCAGAGCGATTTTTAGTTACAAAGCTCTGCAACAATTAGCATCTCCAACGTCTGGAGATTCTTATGAAGAAAAAGGTCATATAGAGCCTGTAAGAAACTGCAAATACGGAGCTTTTTTTACTTTCATAGATCTTGAGAAAAATCAATTCATAGCTTCATTTGGATCGAGAGAAGAAGGCAGTTCATCTTCAAAGTCATATTTTATAGGTATTCAAAAAGAAAATCCAGATAAAACATATTCAATAGTTCCAGGAAAAATGCAAATAGATGTTTATGATTCTCCATTATCAAGAACAGCTTGTGCAATAGAATCTGCATGGGTTACAAATCAAATACAAGAAATAGATCCAAATTCTGTATTAGGATCTTTTGAAAGAAGAGGAGACGCTGTTTTTTATCAAAAATCTACATTGAAAAATGTGGCAAGCAAAGCTCCTACAACAGAAACACATGATTATATGCGCTGGTTACCTCATCAAATAAATTTTGTAGAAAGTTTTAGCTACTGGGAAAATATAGATCCAGGAAAAACTCCTAAAAAATTCTTGTTCATCCCTATTAACAAAGATAGATATGAAAGAGATAAAAATTGCGTTGATTGGAGAACACCAGGCTTAGAAAATTTACAGCCTCAACAGTCTGATATTCAAAGAGGAAATGTTATTATTTGCATAAAAGTAATGAGTTGATTCAAGTAAGCACAAAGTTGATTAAATGAAAATGATGAAAGGGTTTATAGTATCTGAAGTGGTTACAGTAATATACATGGTAGCTCTTTTGGTAATTATAACAATAGGTATAACAATCGTATTATTTACCTTCAATAACCAGATAAGATTTAGCACAGAATACGCATCAATTATAAACAAACCATATTCTGTTTCAGAGCCTTTATTCCTTAGAAAGATTGATGATAGAACTATCTTAGATCATAGCTTTTCATCTGTTGTAGTAGGAAACACAAAATTATCAGAAATCCAGACAAACTTTGCCTCTGATGTAAAAGTATTCATGGATTTGTATAGTCTGAAATATTATCATTTCAAAATAGAAAAAAATGAAGCTTTGTTAAAAGTAACAACAATAAAGAAATTCTGCGGAACTTTGGATCAAGATAGTAAAATAGTAAATACTTGCGGTACTTCTCATGATAAGCCTTGTATTGCATATTGTGAATCAGGAACAAAGCTAACAACAGGATATAGAACAGTAAGCTACGGAAATGATGTACAAATAGAAGAATACAGATATGTATGCAGTTCTTCAGGAAAAATAGAGTTTGCTTCAGGAAGCAATGCATGCAGAGATTCTCCAGATTCTATTTGTTGTATAGAAGAAAATTATGATTGGAGTGCAAAAGTATTCACAGGACCTTTGAGACAAGGAGAGAAAACTTGTTCAGGAAATAAAGGTATATGCTCAAAAACATGCGAAGCAGGAAGAGATGAAGGACCTGAAGATAGAGCATGTGATGTTGTAAATAAAGGAACTATTTACAATAGTGTTACTAGAGAAAAATGCTGCGTTCCAAAAGATGTTGAAGAAGTAAACTCTATAACCAGTATTACTTCTGAAGTAGTTGTTCCAGTTCTTTACAAAACAACAAAAAATGACAAAGAAGGTGTTAAAGGTTATATAAAAATAGGTGTTGGAATTGATTAGTTTAAAAAATAAATATGTAAAAGGCCTTGCAGCTTTGGATACTTTATTCATCTTAATATTTCTTTTCATATTCATATTTATTTTTGGAGCTCTTGCAATGAGTAATGTAGCTAAGCAAGATGAACTTTCAATAACACAAAGAGATACATTGATTGTAAAGAATACTTATTCTCTTTTTGAAAAATCTCTTGGTTCTACATGGGATTTTTCAACAGTTCAGGCAATATTTGCTTCTGCAGAAAATGGATTTGAACCTTCAGTTATGTTTTCAGAAGAATCAAAGGACGCATATTGGTATAGATTTCATCCAGAAACAGCTACAAATATAAAACTTCCAAATGAGGTTACTCAATTGTTGGTAACACCAAACAGATGCAATCAACCAGGAGGAAATCCAGGAATATGTCTTCCACAATCATCAAATACAGAAAATTTTCTAAATAGATCAATGAAAGAGATATGGTTTAAATTGTCAGACAAATCTGATAATAAACCATACAATGTTCTTGAAAAACCAGTAAAAGTATCAATAGCACGTGGTTCTGACAATAATCTAGATATAGTTGCCATGAGATTATGGCCAGCTCAGGATAGAGTAATTTATCAGATAGCAACTCATGTGACTGTTGAAGGATTTAGATCAAAGATAAATACTTACGCTATCAGCGAGGGATATATACAAACAGATTTATCAAAGATGATAAAAGTAGGATGGCTTGCTGTAAGCATAGCTACCCAATTAAGATGGGAAGCAACAAGACCTGCAAATTCTTTAAATTTCTTTACTTATTCAGAAGCTACAGAAGGATTTTCAGAAATATCCAGTAATGTAGACAGTTTTATCAAAGACGGAGAAATACAAATATCAAATCAGATAAATAATGATCCAAAAAATAAATTCTCTATGAAAATAGATCCACAAATAGAATTCAGGATTCCTGATTCAGCTTCAGCAGGTATTTCACCAGGAGGAGGTCTTCTAATTCACTATACTGCTGATGTAAATATAGATGAGGGTATCAAGCAGTTGAATATAGGACCAGCATCTTCTTTATCAGGAGATTGTCAACTTGTAAATCAGTATAAAAAATTATATATAACATATGAACCTTTCATAAGCACGACTATAGTTAGTCCTGATTTTTCTTTGAATTCCATAACTGATTCTTCTCAAGCTTTAGTAGCAGGAATGATAACACAAGAGAGTAAATGGGATCCAAAAGTAGTTTCTGGATCAGGAGCAATAGGATTGATGCAAATTCTTCCGTCAACAGCAAAGGGAGAATGTGGGTTAGATTCTTCTGAATTAACAGATCCTGAAAAAAACATAAAATGCGGAATACATGTTCTTTCAAAATATTCACAACAAATAGAGCAAGCTGTAAAACAAGCAGGAGGAGACCTATCTGATAGAACAAATATAATGAAGTTAACAATATTATCGTATAATTGCGGAATAAATTGTGTAAAAAGTGCAATATCATCTAATGGACCAAAATACGAAGACGTTTATCCTAGATTACCTACAGCAGAAAATAGAGAGTATGCTGAAAAAGTTCTTTCTTATTTAGCAAAGTGGCAAAATTGTATAGGATTTGGAAAACCTGCGATTAGAGATAGAATATCATCTTCTAACCTTGATATTAACTACAAGAAAGGCAGACAAGGTTCTATAGACTCTATAGTAATACATGCATGTGGAGATTCTTATGAAAGCTGTGTACAAAGGTTTCAAGGACAGGTAGAAGAAGGAATGCATTATGTAATAAGCAGGAATGGAGAAATATCCCAGCTTGTTAAAGATGATGACAAAGCATTACATTCAACTTATTATGATGATAGAAGCATTGGAATAGCATTGGAAAGTTCAGACCCTTCAACATCAAATGATTGGACAGATGAATTGAAAACAAGTCTTGTAAATCTAGTAAAATATCTTTCTGTTAAGTACGCTATTGAAAAGATTCCTTTACAAGCAAATAATCCTCCAAACTGCTGTGATATTTCTTGCAGTAAAAATAATAAAGGAATATTAAGTTATTCTGAAATATGTCCTCAAAACGCTATAGAAATAAATGGATTCCCTTGGTCAAACTTTCTTGATAGTGTAAGAAAATCCTCAGCTCAAGAAAATCCAGTGTTAGCAATTACAAATACCTGCAGCAGAAGTGAAGATGTAGGAAAATATCTATGTCAGAAAGAAACAAACAGATACGCACTCTATAAATGTTTATATTCAACAGACTATACTACACAAAGAACTGATCTAAATAGTCTTAAGCCTCTTGGAGTAGAAACATATCCTTGTTTTAGGCCTGATTGCTCAGATTGTACAAATCAAATAATTCAAAATACAGTTCAAGATATAGAAGATTATAGGCTGTATTTGCAACATAAGTCAAATACAATAGTATTCTTGAATGATAATTATTGTGAAGAAAGAGATGATACTACACTAGGTCCTCTTAGTGTAGCAGTTCATGATAGAGGAGACAATTATTTAGCTTATGACCTTACATTACAACAAGGGTCAAGGGTTTATTCTGCATATGCAGGAGATATAATATATACTGTTTCATCACAACCATCTTATTTTGGTAAATGTGGTGGAATGGTAATGGTAAGAACAGGAGATACAATAATAGCATATAGTAATGTAGTTGTACCAAATTCTATATCAGGCATAGATCCAGCTCATGCAATTGCAATTAATAAAAATGATCTTATAGGAACTGTAGCTGCTTGCAGTCCACCTCATATTGAAATAAGATTATTCAAAACAACTTTTGATATTCCTAGCGCAGCTACTTCAAAAAACATATGCGGAAATCCTACAAATTGTAATACACAGACAACAGGAGATCTTGTATCAATCTTGCAAAGTGCTGCAGCTGGTGTTCCAAGACCAATACCATACTGGTGTTCTTCAGTAAAATGGGATAAAGGAAGTGTATACCATGAAAGTATAGTTCCAGTGGAAGAAAAGAATATAATATACGATGAAAATAATAACATTTTAAAAAGAAAACCTCTTTCTTTAAAGTTTTCTTTAGAAGATTGGTTTTCTACATTAAATTGTCAGGGAAATGAAGGAAAGAGATTTAGTTGGCTAACTGAAAAAGATATGATATGTCAGTCAGGTAAATTATATTCATGTGATAGAAATATTCCAGGAATAGGCACTCAAAAAATAGTAAAAGGTGCTTCAATAGGAACGTACAAATGTACTGTATCAAAATCAGCTACCGAGCATAAAGCAGCATTTTGCAAAACTTCACCTATACCAGAAAGTCAAAGTGACGGAGCTAATAATTTCTGTTGTTCTTACGCATCTTCTGATAGTGGATGGATAAGTCTTAGTGGAGAAGATTTTTGTAAAAACGATCGATATTGTTCAAACGAAGAGAGTACTCTTATATCTCAAAATTCCTTATCATGTTCTAATCCTGCAGATAGAGACGTTATTGGAGACTGTTGTTAATTGTTAAAAAATCTTTTTATTAGGGCAATAGAAGAATATGATAAGTGTTTATAGTTAACCCAGTAAAGATTCAGGATACATTCGAATAAAATTAATTTATTCGATGTGCAGATGAACTATATGTTCATCATGAAATTATATCTTGTTTATTTCATGGTAGAGCTATAAAGTAGGTGTTTGAATTGAAAGGAATATCTTTAGCTCTAGAAACAGTAATTCTACTTATTTTGATGGCTGTAGTTCTAGCTGCTTTGATGGCCTTTTTCTTAGGAGTTTTCAATCCATCAAAAACCCAACTAGATACCATAAGAGATAAAGAAAGCACATGTGTTCAATATATTTCTCGAGATCCTGGATGTGAACATGCAGATGCTATAGTAGAAGGTACAGAACCATACAATACTGATAAATATAGAGATGCTAAAACTGCAATAGGTAAACTAAAAACAATATGTAGATCAACGCCTGATAATCCTCCATGCGGAATAAAAACTTGTGATAGTCCAAGTGCTGTTGTAAAAGCATGCTGCGTTTCTTTCTGCAGGTAATCTAAAGTTTTGAAGCTCTGTAAACTTTTAGCTTATATTTATTTTTCACATCTTCTGGAACATCTTTCTGATCATGTCCTAAAACAACTATCCTAGCTCTTTCTTTTTTAAGAATATCAAAGATATTACCTTTATCTCCTACAATAACTTTGTCTGCTATTTCAAACTTTTTTATAGCTCTTGTTCTTTTTTGCGCAGACATAGACATTCTGCCGTATTTTTTCTCATTTCTCTTATCATTTTACACAACAACTATTAGATAATCTCCTTTAGTCTTTGCATTTTTAAGAAAATACTCATGTCCTTTGTGAGTTGTATTAAAACATCCTCCGCAGATTACAACATTTTTAGATATTACATCATAAATTTCTTTACTTTGAATAACACCTTTCCTTAGAACTTTTAGAGATCTTGTATCAAAAACAGTTGAAAGTCTTTTATTTTTTAAGTCACCTCCATCAACTATAATATCTACCTTTCCATAAAAAGTCTTTTTCACTTCATCAATTTTAAACAAAGCTTTATTTCCAGATATATTTGCACTAGTAGAAGTTATTGGGTTTTTGTAACTTTTCAAAAGTCTTTGAACAAACTTATCAGAAGATATTCTAAAACTATTCTCTCCTGAAATATTTGGTAAGATTTTACTATCACATACTAAAGTCAGAGGACCTGGAGAAAACATTTTAATAAGGGTTTTAGAAATTTTATTTAATTTTAGATATTTATCAGCCATTTTTTCATTTTGAACTAGCACGATAAAAGGTTTGTTTTTATCCCTTTTTTTAATCTCATAGATTTTTTTAATAGCTTTTTCATTAGTTGCGTCGCATCCAATTCCATATGATGTCTCAGTAGGGTATATTATAACCCCTCCTCTTCTAAGAACATTGATGATCTCTTTAATATCTGTAGTGATAGTAGTTTTTACCATAGTATCATTAGAAATTATGAAATTGAAGGATAAATACAAAACATTTAGAATTTATATTAAAAATAAAACAAAAAATATCTTATTTTTACTTTGTTAAAGTTATGTTCATTGTTGAAACGCCGAATTTTTCTCCTTTTTCTGTTTCTACTTGTTCTGTTGCTATGGTAATGCTTTTTACTTTTGCGTCTTTGAAAAACTTGTTTTTAACAATTTCTGCTACATCAACGCATTTGCTTATTGCTCTTCCTCTAGCTTTTATATGTATTTCGTTTTGCCCTGCCCCAAATTGTGTTACAACAGCCATTACATATGCCATGTTTGGCTTTTTGCCTATAAGGACAGTATTTTCCCTAGATTCTGTGTTGTTTGTCATTTTAGTCACCTTTGTATGTTGCTTTCAACTGTCACTATTACTATCTTAAAAGATTTAAGCCTTTCCAAACAAACATTGAAAGAGAGACAATTCACCTTTTTTTGACTTTCTTTTCTTTATGTTTAGAACCAAATCCAAGAATTAGCACACCTAACAATATTAGTACTATTCCAAGCCAATCCATTCCTACAACCTCTCCTAAAAACATATTTGCAAGAACAACCGGTATAATAATACTTATTCCAGCAATTAGAGATATTGATACAGAAACATATCCATCATGAAAAGACTTTTGCATTATTAGAAATCCAGCTAATCCTAGACCAGCAGCAAGCCATGTGAGAGGATTTATGAAAAAACCAATTCCAAATAGACCTGAGGATATTGCTATCTTTACAAAAAACATAGAAAATCCTAATAAAACTCCAGATATTGAGGCAAGTATTTTGCTATCTACATTAATGATATCCATATAACACCAACTATTACTAATAATACTCCTAAAGATTCATATCTGTTAGGGTTTTCCTTGAAAAATAAGAACCCTGCTATTATTGGAATTGTTATAGATAATGCTAACAAAGGCTGTATTGTTGATATTGGTATAAACTTCAATGAATATAGATATATTATTAGTCCAGAAGTTCCTATAACCATTGATACAAGCCATTTCCAATTCTTTACCATTTTTCTTATAGAAAACTTCTTCATATCCATAAATGAATATTTTTGTATAGCAGCAGAGATTCCATAACAAAACGCCACAGCAAAAGATATTATTATTTCAATCATTTTAAAACCCTTATGATTTAAATTGGTTTTGAAATCAAAATGAATCACATATTCATTTAATCATGTATTTAGCTTATCACCAAACCTATATATTCGTTATTGATTAATGTTAACTATGCAAGCAAATCCAATATGGCCTATAAAATCATCGTTTCCTACATTAGAAAAAGATGTTAGATGTGATATTCTTATTGTTGGCGCAGGTATAGCAGGAATATCATCTGCTTACTATTTAATGCAAAAGGGATATGATGTTATAGTTATAGAAGAAGATGAAATAGGTTCAGGAGCAACAGGAGCCAGTTCAGGAACATTATATTTTGGAACAGGATTAGATGTATCTTCAACAATAGAAATTCATGGAGAAAAGAACACAAAGATAATATGGGATGAGACAAAAGAATCGATAAATATTATAGAACAACTGATTAAAAAATATTCAATAGACTGCGGTTTTAAAAATCCAGGAGCAATATCTGTAGCAAAAACAGAGGAAGAAGTAGATCATCTTTTGAACAATTCAAAAAATTTAAAAACTCTTGGATTTTCCTCAGAATTTTTAGAGCAAGATCAAGTAAAAGATTTCTTTAAGTCAAGAGACTTTATTGCAGGTCTTAGAGAACCATGCATGCAACTAAAGCCAGCTTTGTTTTGCTCAGAATTATCAAAAGCCTCTGGAATTAATGTTTTTTCTAAGAGTCCTATGTTAGATTTCAAAAAAGGAGAGTCTATTGTAGTAAATACTCCAAAAGCCAGGATAAAATGTTCTAATCTGGTCATTGCAACAAATATCAAGCCAATATTTGGATTAGAGAACCATTGTTATATTGAAAATACTACAATTGTAGCAAGTCAGGTAATGAAAGATAAAATAAAAGAAATTTGGAATAAGGATACAATACTCTGGACAGTAGACGATAAATATGATATTCTATACACAGAAGATAACAGAGCTATGCTAGATTTATTTACTTCAAAAGGTATTGATGATAAGATAAATTTCTATTATCCTAGTTCTGGATTTAAGAAAGAATTCATCTACGGCGATTCTTGGTTTGATACAGAAGATAAAATGCCTATATTGGGTAATACAAAGAATTTGCCAGAAGGATCTGAAAATATAAACGTTGCAATTGCAATGGGAGATCAGGGAATAGTAA
The DNA here is from genome assembly GCA_016213555.1 of Candidatus Aenigmatarchaeota archaeon. Classification (GTDB taxonomy): domain Archaea; phylum Aenigmatarchaeota; class Aenigmatarchaeia; order GW2011-AR5; family JACRAC01; genus JACRAC01. The sequence continues at coordinate 10,753 of JACRAC010000032.1, forward strand.
CAGGATTTACATCAGGCAGAAAAATACCTCTTTTGATGAAAAACATTAAAGATACTTTCTTAGATCTTTCTTCTCCTAACAGATTTAACGCTATCTGAAACTATATATATTAACCTCGTTAAAAGTTCTCTATGAAGACACCAGGAATTCTAAGCCTAATAGGAGGATTAATAACTCTTCTAATAGGTGTTGGTATAACTTTGCTTGGAGCTTTATTTGCTTCAATGGCGCCAGGTGCAGGACTTTTCGCAGCAATTGCAGGTATTTTAGGAATATATGGAATTATTTTAGGAATAATTCTTATTGTATTCGCATTCAAAGAAGAGCATAAATCATTGGCAATTGTAGCTCTAGTTTTAAGCGTAATAGGTCTTATAACAGGCCAAGGTTTTTACGTAGGTCCTATATTGGGAATAGTAGGAAGCGCATTAGCTCTGAAAGGAAACTCTTCAAGTAAAGGTAAGAAGAAATAATTTACTTTTTTATTTTTATTTTTATTTTGGTTCTATTTCTAATTTTATAAGATGTCTTTCGTATCTATCAAAAGGATCTAACAAAGATGTTGTATCGCTTCCAATACTAAATCTATCCCAATTAACAGAATCCATTTTAGTTCTAATCCTATTTGCACGAGCTCTTACAAAATTTCCTCTGAAAAATGCTCTTGTATCTTTAGGAGGATTTTTAGTAGCTTCTTCTATTTCAATATCAGTAACCAACCTTTCAATTGATCCAAGTTCTTGAAGCTTATAAAATAAACTATTATATCTATCTAATTCATGGTATTGCAAATCAATATCTTCTAATAATGGATCAGATATACCCATTTTACGTTCTTGCATAACCAATCCAAATAAATGCCTTTTTGCTACCCAATCTATCCAGTTACTTAATCCCATAGGATCTCTCTCAAGTTGATCTAAAACATATTCCCATTTTTTAAGTAAATCATCTGTTATAGGATCAGATTTAACATATTTTTGTGCTGCTTTTAGATACTCTCTCTGTATATCCACAGCTCTCATTGTTTTTCCTGTTTCATAAAATCTTCTTTTAATTTTAACTACCCAAGAATAAGTCTGATCTCTTGATAATGCACGCACTTCATTTACAGGGTCTACAAGATTTATTTCTGGTATAACACCATCCTCAAGAAGATCTAATACAATAGCTGTTGTACCCAACTTAAGATATGTAGCCATTTCAGACATGTTAGCATCTCCACATATCAAATGCAAACGTTTGTATCTAACTGCAAAGGGCTCATCTCTCATATTTATTATAGGTTTTTTATCAGTAGTTCCCCAATTAAAAGAACAATTCATATGAGCTGATCTTTGAGACAACTCATACACACCATTATTTATTTTTCCAGCTCCTGTAAATATTTGTCTAGTAGCAAGAAATGTAAGAAGTTTTGATAACCTTTCACCATTAAACACTTTTGGATCTAGAGAATAGTTTTCATGACATCCAAATGTATGTCCATCTAAATCTGTATTATTTTTAAAGACTCTAATAGTATCTCCGAAAGTATAGTGGAGTAAGGGGCATATACCCCATAATCCACATTGGGTTTATGAACATAAAACCCAATAAGCTAGTAGATTTCATAGATAAAACGTTTTCTATCAAGCAGAACGCGGTTTATGGTGC
>JACRAC010000033.1 GCA_016213555.1 Candidatus Aenigmatarchaeota archaeon
AGCACCTTTTTCATTTTTATTTCTAGCATTGATAATTTATAAATCTATAGCCTCCAAAGAACGGCTTTGCACATAATTAGCTTTAGAAAAATATAGATTTATGTCAGAAATGCGCACATTTATGTGTAAAGCTCCAAAGAACGAAATATTTAAAAAGCTGTGAAATGGTATTATATTAACCATTAGTATGGTTTAATAAATCACAAGATTAGAAGAAGATCATATATCACTTCACATGTATCACTGATTAACGCATTCGCTTTCATGCTTATTTTAAGTGAATGGTTGATAGGTAATAATTAATTTGTAAGTATAGCAGATCTTTTTCTAATCATAAAAGCTCAATCAAGCTTTTAGGATCCTAAATCGAGAAAACCAATAGGTTTTCTAGAACCTAAAAAGCAAAGCTTTTTGGGATCCTAAAAATCTGAAATGATTTTTTTGATAGGAGTATAAATGGCAAAAGTAAGCCCAGTATCAATAAAGTATATAATTCACGCAAAGTTTTATGCTACAGGTACAGTTGAAAAACCTGATGTAATCGGAGCTGTTTTTGGCCAAACAGAAGGGCTTTTAGGAGAAGAGCTTGAGCTAAGAGAGCTTCAGAAAGCAGGAAAAATAGGAAGAATTGATGTTGAAGTTGAGAGTTCTGAAGGCAAAACAGAGGGTATGATAACCATTCCTACCTCCATAGACCAGGCAGAGACTACTATAATCGCAGCTGCACTTGAGACTATAGAAAGAATAGGCCCAAGTGATTCTAAAATCCAGATTGAAAAAATAGAGGATGTTAGAAGCAGCAAAAGAGAGTTTATCATAGAAAGAGCAAGAAGGTTGCTTGCAGATATTAAGACAAATTCTCCAGAATCAGGGGAGATGGAAAATGCTGTCAAGGTTTCAGCCAGAATTTCTCAATTACAGGAATATGGCACTGAAAGATTGCCAGCAGGCAATATAGACTCTGATGAATTAATTGTTGTAGAAGGCCGTGCTGATGTTGTTAATCTTCTAAAACATGGTATAACAAATGTCATAGGAATGAATGGAACAGTTATGCCTGACGCTATCAAGGAACTTTCAAAAGATAAGGAAGTAACTCTATTTGTAGATGGAGACAGAGGAGGAGAGCTCATAGCTAAAAATGTTATTGATAATGCTGAGATAAACTATATTGCTATAGCTCCTGCTGGAACAGAAGTCGAAGAACTAAGCGGAAAAGAGATAATAACAAGCTTAAGGAAAAGAGTCCCAATAAACGAAATTAAAGAAAAATTTATGAGAGAAAGAAGAAGAGGTAGATTAAGAGAAAAAGAAGAGGAGCCAGAACAAGGAGAGATTAAGGAACTAACAGATGAAGAAAAAGAAACATTTCAGAATCTTTTTTCTGATCTGATAGGAACAAGAGGGGCCTATATTATTGATAAAGGGCTTAATATTTTAAGAAAAATTCCACAGAGTGAAGTGATTTCTGCATTAAAATTTTTAAAGGATAAGGTATATGCTATTGTGATTGATGGCACAGCAATGCCTAATCTCATAAAAATCGCTGAGAAAACATCATGCAAACATATTATTGCAAGAAATTTTACAAGTACATCTGACAAGCTTAATCTTGTCAGTCTTTAAGAGGAAAAAATTTAAATAGAAAGATTCTTTATATAAAGAAAAGATGGTATATGGCAAAGTACGGACAAGAAGAATTCTTATTTTAATAGCTATCCTCTTATTAATTTTAGCTATCTACCTTAAGTTTGTATATACTAAAAACTGCCCTGATAGAAATTGCTTTAATGTTGCTCTTACAAGATGCGATAGAGCAATATTTACAAGTTATGGGATAGATTCTTCATGGTATTACAAGATTGAAGGAAAGAAACAAGATACCTGTGCAGTATATGTTAAAAGTATTAATGTAAAAAGTATTACAGAAGCACAGAAATTAAAGGACAAAAGCATGACTTGCTATCTTCCATTAGGTAGCACTGCTTCTCCTGAAGGAGATATTGATGCTTGTCATGGAATTCTGAAAGAGGAGTTGCAAGATTTGATAATACAGAAGATGCACCTATACATTATCCAGAATATAGGCAAAATCGAAGAAGAAATTGAAAAGCCTATCTAATTACCTCTCTTTAGTTTTTGATTCTTTGACTATTTTTTCTAGTTTATTATACATTGCATTTAATGGCTTGATTATAGAATTATTTATCTTGTTTAAAATAGAATAATAAAGAAAATATCCAAGTGCATAAGTCATTGCAAGTTCTTCAAATGCTGTTAACTCATAATCTCTTTTTTCATTCATTATAATTCAAGTTAATAATTTAAGGTCTATTTCTCCACCTTTAGCCCATCCTTCTAGCGTTACTCAATATCTGGGAAGAACATAGTTTCACTATATCATTATCCTTTTGTTTCTTCATTTGATCCTGAATCATCAATTTTAATTCCTTCCTTAAATAGCTTTTCTACTTCATCAGAAATAGGCCAATTACTATCCAATCTATTCATTAGTTCACTAAGCACTTGTTTTGTCTCTTTACTTAATCCTACTAAGTCATCAATTTTTTTAATTAAATCACTTCTTCCTGCTTTTTCTAAGGCTGGTTCAAGATAAGCGCACCTAGAAGAATTTGCTAGGGAATAACCTTCAATAAAAGCTTTTAATTCAGCCGGTGAATATTTAAAAATTTCTTCAGCAAGTTTTGAAATCTCTTGTTCTCTACACTCTTCAAATACATTTTTCTCTTGTCTCATTTTATTCAATTCCTTGTCTCTCGAGCATTTCTTTCCAGGCTTTTAAAGCTTCTAAAAAAGTTTCGCTTGGCTTTAATGCTTCTTCAATTTTTTTAACTAATTCGTCCTTCCCCAATTTTTTTAATACAGGTACGAGAGCTACAGATTCAATAGAATTAGCTATTATATACCCTCTTATTAAAGCGTCTAATTGAGAATCTGAATAACTAGAAATCTCAGTTGCTAATTTTTGTATCTTCTCTTTTTCGTAACTTGTTTCCATATCCATTCTATTATATCTTAAAGTTTAAATATCTTACTTATTTTATTAAAGCATGAAATTTAAATTTGGGCCTGCTGGGCTAGGTGGAGTAAAAGAAGCTGTAAACAACCTAGAACATTATCATAAACTTGGCTTGACAGCCTGCGAAATTGCATTCACCTATGGTGTTTATATCCATAAGAAAGAAGATGCTGAGGAAATAGAAAAAGCTGCAAAAAAATTAGGCATAAAGCTAAGCATTCATGCTCCTTACTGGATTAATTTAAATAGCAAGGAAAAGAAAAAAACTCAAGAAAGCATGAAAAGAATTCTTGATTGCTGTGAAACTGGCGAGTTGCTTGGAGCAAATCTTGTTGTTTTTCATCCAGGATATTATGGCGGAATGGACAAGGAACAGACATTTCAGAATATTAAAAAAGCTATTCTTAAGGTAAAGCAAGAAATAAAAAAGCATAAATGGAAGATAAATATAGCTGCTGAAACTACAGGCAAGATTAATGTTTTTGGAAGTGTTGATGAAACAGAAAGGCTTGTTCATGAGACTGGCTGTTCTTTCTGCATAGATTTTGCGCATATACTTGCAAGAGAAAAGAAAATTGACTTTAAGTACATACTTTCAAAATTAAAGTCAAAAGAATTACATATCCATTTTTCTGGAATTGAGTATGGAGAAAAAGGAGAAAGAAGGCATATCAAGACGAATAAAGAAAAATTAAAAGATTTGCTTTTAAATTTAAAAAAATATGCAGAATCCAGAGAGATTGTAATAATTAATGAAAGTCCTTACCCTATTGAAGACAGTGTTTTAGGACTAAAATTGGTCTAAAGAGAGATTTCTAGCAATTTTGTAACTATAAAATTGCTACAACAGAAAGATTTATAAATAACTTATTTCTCTGTTCCGAGTTAGTATCTAATACTAAAATGGAAAATAAAATAAATTTAGTGAAATTTGTCTTTTTGATTGCTTTGTTTACTTTAGTTCTAACAGGAATTGCAAGTGCAGCTGAAATAACCGTTGGCGATATGACTGTCAAAGTCAATGGACAAGTCCTTGATGGAGGCACATTGTCTGTACCTACTGGATCAAGTTTTGTTATAGAAACTGTGTTCACAGCAGTTACTGATGAATCAGATGTCAGAGTGAAAGCATGGATAGAAGGCTATAAGAGCGATATCTATAAAGAAACAGAGAGATTTGATGTAATCAACGGAACGAGATATGTAAAATGGCTTTCCTTAACATTGCCTGGAGACATTGATGCAACAGATGACTACAAGCTTATAGTGAGAGTTTCTAGCAGAGACAAGGAAGACCAGAAGAGTTACACTCTAACTGTTCAAAGACCTTCTTACAAACTTGAAATCCTTTCAATGGAATATGTAAGAGAAGTCGAAGCTGGAGACAACTTAGCTGTAAGTGTTGTTGTTAAGAATCGCGGTGCACATGATGTAGAAGATGTCTATGTAACTGTTGCTATACCTGAACTTGGTATACAAAAGAGGGTATATGCAGGAGATTTAGTTCCTGTTGATAACGATGACGAAGAGAACGCAGTTGAAAAAACAGTTGTTCTAGCAGTTCCTTCAAATGCCAAATCTGGAACCTACACCCTTGAGGCAAAGGTTACAAATGAAGGCGAAGAAGATAAAGTAACTGATACAGTTACTGTTAAAGGAACAATAGCAGAGTCAACAATTGAAGTTGCAGCTTCACAGCTAACAAAGGAAGTAACAATAGGTAGCTCCCAAGTCTATAGAATTGAAATAGTCAATCCTACAGATGAAGTCAAGGTTATTACTATTGGTACACCTGCATCACTTGAAGCCCAAGGCGTTAAAGTGACCGCAACACCTTCAGTTGTGAAAATACAACCAAACTCAGCTGAAACAGTTGAAGTTAGTGTCCAAGCAAGCGACGCAACAACAGTTGGCGAATACAACTTGCCTGTAAAGATTTCAGAAGGCACTGGAAGCGACAAAGTAACAAAAGAAGTAGGAATAACAGCAAATGTAGTCAAAGCATCTGGTCAAGGTATTCTTGGCGGAAATAAGATAGCTGTTTCAACAGTTATCTTGGCTATTATATTTGTTGTCCTATTGATTGTACTTTTCGTTTCTCTAGGAAAGAGAAAAGAAGTTGTAACTACTCCTGGAACTGGCGAAGACACAACATACTATTAAAGAACCCTTTTTTGATTTTTTATTTTTTTATCTTTAATACAAAAAGACAA
>JACRAC010000034.1 GCA_016213555.1 Candidatus Aenigmatarchaeota archaeon
TCAAAGAAACCGAACGAAACGTCAGCTTTATCAATTATTGCTACACTACCTAATGAGAATGTTACATTTTTCATGAAATCACCAATTCCATGATATGTAGCATTCTCTTATATTCATCTAAGTGGCGAAGTCAGGTATATAAAAAAGGTGATCTACTTGCAGCAACTCTTTCATTCGATATAATAAGAATACGTTATACAATTGAAAAAATAAGAGCAGGTGAATATAATCCAAGAAACCAGGAACTCAGAGATAGATTAAGAAAAGGTATAGAAAGAGAAATTATAACTATAGATGAAGTAAATCTAGCAATAAATTCATACCATAATGAAGTAAAAAAATAGAACATATGTTGAATGTCTATTACAGTAAGATAGAAAAAATAAGCTTTAATAGTTTATATTGATAATTCATAAATTGAGTTGATTAAATGGCAAAAAAAGACTTAGGACCAGCTGGTAAGCGTTTATTTGAAAACGTTTTTGTATGTTTAAAATGTCATTCTAAAAAAAGAAGCCAGTCAGAAAAAGTAAAAAGAGGCCTTGTAAACTGTAGAAAATGTGGTTCTAAAGCTCTTCGTCCAAAAGCTAAAGAACGAAGAGGAGCAAAGTAAACTTTAAGATAGAATTTATCTAAGGGTTGAGCCAGAAAAAGTCACATCACTTTCTTATTTAAGAAAAAATAAATTAACCTTATTTAACTACTTAAAAGAAAATAAGATTTATAAACTTTATGGTTAATTAAATATATGGCTAATGTGTTATACGTACCTGATGGTAATAGAAGATTTGCTAGAGATAGACTAGTACCTTTTTCTGATGCTTACTTGTTAGGAGGTCAGACTTTAAGAGAAGCTGCAAAAGCTTTTCTAACTTGTGGAAATGCAGATACATTAGTATATCACGCTACTTCAGCAGGAACATATGATAGAACAGGTATAACACCTAAAGTAATAGAAGGTGCTGCAACGAGAGTTTTTAGAGATCTTCTAGAAGAAAATTTCTTTGAAAGAAACGGTATAAGATTTTTGTTAGCAGATAACGGAAATAATTTACCTTCTGGATTACTAGAAGCTGCTAGAGATCTTGAGTATTCTTCAAAAGATGGAAGAAAAACAGTCATAGTTCTAGCAGGTTACTCTTTTACTAGCGGAAAAGAAATAGTAGTTGGAGACAAAGTATTGAAACCTGATGAATTTGATTTAGTAGTTTATCATGGATATGGAGAAGACTCTGTAGTACAAGACAACGGTTCTACTTTAGTCACTTTAAGCAAATTAAATCCTCAAGTTACATTAGAAGATCTTAGAAAAATTTCTAGATATTTGCAATAAATTACAAAAAATACCTACTTTTTCAATAATTTTCATGAGCATTTTACTTTTCTTCCAAGTAGACATAAAATTTAGATAACAATCAAAGCTCCTAGCAAAAATGCTAATAAAGCTAAATTCATTCCAAGCTTTACCATTTTTGCAGAAGTATTAATATCTGAAAATACAGCCATTAAAAATACCAGATCTGCTACAGTAACAACAATCAAATAAGGCAATCCAAATAGTCGAATAATAAAAGGCACTATGCTCAGTATAACAGCCAAAATAATAAACACAGAACCAGCCATTTTAGCTCTAACTACTCCGTATTTTATAGCCAAACTACGGACGCCTTCTTTTTTATCTCCAACAACATCTTCACAAGTCTTGTATATCTCTCTAGCCATATTTGCTAAGAAAGCCAAGAAAGCCAACATAATAACTCCTAGAAAATTAAAATTTATAACACCTCCATATATGAAAGTCAATCCAACTAAAAAGCTTACGACAATATTTCCAACAAGCATAACTTTTTTCAATTTAGCAGCATAAGCATACAATAATACTGTTGCTACTATAGCTACTCCAAATGCATAAAAATTAACAAAATAAGCAAAAGCTAACCCAACAATTGCTAAAAGAACTCCATATATGTTAGCTACTTTCAAAGATATTTTTCCAGAAGGTAAAGGTCTCTTAGGCTTATTAATCTTGTCTATTTCAATATCAAATATGTCATTAAAAACCATTCCAAAGCTGCTTATAAAAAACGTAGCAAGCATTGCAAATACAAGCTGTAGAGAAGGTACTAAATTAGACAAAGAAACAACTCCAGCAACCAAAGCAGCTATGTAAACTGCTATCATGCTCATTACGCCATTAAAAGGTCTAGTAATTTTCAAATAACTCAATATTGACATATTAAAATCATCAATTTTGATATAAAGTTGAATATTGATTCAACTTGACATATTGAAATCCCTATATATAATTACAGAGAAACAGATTAAAGCTAAATTAACCTTAAAAAGACTTCTAGAGTACACCTGATATTATGACAAGAACTACACGAGTTGCAGTAATTGGAGGAGGAATTTCAGGACTGACTGCTCTACATGAACTTAGAAAAAATGGATTAGATGCAATATTATATGAAGCGTCTGATAGAGTTGGAGGAAGAATTCTTACGTATCCAGATCAATCTGGTACAAACGTAGAATTAGGATCTACATATTTTCATAAATATTATTACGGAGTAAACAAACTTCTATCAGAAATAGGTCTTTCAGATAGAATAGAGCCAAAGCCAAGAGGAAAGCAAGCATATGTAAAAGATGGAAGAGTAGTTACAGTATATCCGCAAGCAGATCTCATAAAATCATGGTTATCAAGAAGAATTGGTTGGCGAGATATAGAATCATTGTTAAAAATAAAGAGGTATGGAAAAGACCATTGTGATAAAGGCTGTGATGCACTCGAAAGATTTTATACAAATGACTTAGGATTTGTAGAAACATTAAGAGAAGATTCTTATTTTAATGAAGGATATGATACCAGATTTACAGATTCTGCTCTTGTACAGCAACTAACGCCTTCTATTAGAGATTATTTATTATCACCCATAACAAGAAAACAGGTTTTCCAAGATCCTGAAGAAATGACAACTACACTAGGAGCAGCTCTTCTAGGAGTTGCTGGAATAGAATTACAGACACTAAAAGGGGGTATGGAAGAGATTCCTAGAAAACTAAGAGATCTTCATAGAATGAGGGTAAAATTAGGAACTCCTGTAATATCTATTCATGAAGAAGAGAAAGTTGTTATCTCTATGGAAAGAGATCAAGAATTTGATTACGTTGTAATTGCACTTCCATTTCCACAGGCAAACGCATTATATGAAATAGACGGAAAATTGGAATATTCAAAAGGGAATGTATTGCTTGTTAGAGGAGATATTAGAAACCCTTATAGAGAAATAGATACTCTATATATCAGAGATGAAGATCATAGAATAAATAGCATAACAAGATATAACGATATTTTTAAAATAGAAACTACTAGAGAAGATCCTGATTTAGATGAATTTTTTGTAAATCCAGATTTAATTGCAAAACAAGAATGGAAACAAGCTTTGCCAAAACATCCAGTAGGAACAAGATATCCTTCTATGAAACAATCAGAAAGAATCTATTTAGTAGGAGACCATTGGTTCCCTTGTATGGAAGTTGCAGTAGATACGGCAATAAAAGCAGCTAAAGAAATAGTTAGAAGCGCTGCATAGTTTTATTTAGAAATATAAAAAAGCAAACAAATACTTCTTAAAGTATTCTCTCATATCCCCATTGGCAACATGCCTGATTTACCACACATCTAGCCATTTCATAATTAGCTGAAAATTCTCCAGCATTTTCCAAAACTTCGCCTGATTTTCTATGAAATTCTAAAGAATTTTCCATTCTTCTTAGATCAGCATCAACAATTCTAATATCTACTTCTATTACAGAACCCAAGACATATCTAAGAATAGCTATATATCCTCCATTATCTTTACGTGTTCCAAAAGATCTTATACCAGAATATTCCATTCAACAATTAAGGTATAACCCTATTAAACCTCTTCTAGCTTTTAGATAATCATGATCCTAGAAAAAATAGAATTAGATAATATTTCTCTTGACAAAAATCTAGTAGAAGTAGGCTTTCCAGCAGATGAATTAGATATATTTGCAGAAAAAAAACTTATAGAGCAACACTACAAATCTCTTGACTATATAGTATTAAACGGAGAAGATTTTGAAAGTAATATGGTATTTTTCCTTAAAGATGAATTTTCTTACATAGATCCTTATATAAAAGTCAAGTTAGGAAAATCAAAAAGGTGCGATGAAGATTACGCTAAGTTAATGATAGATTACATGGGATATGAAACCCTTAACCATTTACTATATTTATGTAGGTTATGTTCCTATCTAGGAGGACCAGGCTTTCCAGATCTTATAGTTCTAAATAAAAAATCAAAGCAATTTGTACTAGTATTTGTAAAGGAAGATCTCCTGATAGAAAACATATTCTTTCTTACTGTCGCAAAACTCTTAGGCATTTCAATAATACCTGCAAATATAAAAAAAGACGATAGCAAATCTTCTTTAGAAATTAACCCAAAAGAAGCTCTTGAAAATGAAATGAAAAAAGAAAGGTTTGAAAAATACGCAACATATCTAGAATATTACGTTCATAAGTTAAAAACAGAAAGAAAGATGATAAATTTTCAGGATGAAGTAGAATTTACAAGAGAACTTGTATACAAAATGCCTTTTTTGCTTATAAGAAAATGGCATAAGGAAGGAAAAGCAACTAAAGAAGATTTTATAACTTCATACGAAGAGTTCCAATCTTCTTTGACAAACATGTTAATACTGATAAACACAATAAAAGACCAGACAAGCAAAGATCCTATATTCATAGCTCTAGGAAAAGCAAAAGATGAAACAACTGTAAAAAATAAATACGAATATATAATGAACAAATTCGGATTAGGCGAAAGTAGAACAAAGGAAATAATGGAGCTCTTCATATAATAAATTTACTTTATAGTAAAATTTCTTGAATATTAATAATTTGGTTGATTACTAATATTATAGAACTTTTGCTTTTCTTCAGTTATCCAAGTGATATTTATGGATCTCTCTGAAAGAAGAAAAGCAAATCAAAAAATTGCAGAAGAAGCTATAAGTAAAGATAGAAGGACAAGAAACTTAAAAATTTTTGCAGCAATAGTAATTTTTGTTATAGTAATAATTTTAGTATATTTCTTTATCATTTCACCCTGGTACAATTTGGGAATAGTTATGCAGACTAAATAGGTGAATCTATGTAGTATTCGAAGACATAATTATATGGTTTTTAGCAAGTCTAATAATATCAACAATTATAATTTACATAGTTTCAAAGCTTTTTGGAGAAGAGGAAGGAATTGGAACAGCCTTATTAGCTGGATTAATAGGAGCTGCAATATATGCCCTTACATATTATTTTCTAGGACATGGATTGCTAGCAATAATAATAGGCGGATTTGCTTGGCTTCTGGCATTAGGCAGTTTATACAATATGGGTTGGATAAAAGCATTTTTAGTAGCACTTGTAATTTGGATAGTAGCAGTAGTAGTCAGTACAGCATTACCAACCTTGATAGGACCTTTGTAGAGTTGATAATATATGGGAAAAATTCGTATAACACAAACAGGATTGATTTTAATAATAGTCATATTGATTTTAATTGTTCTTATTTTGAGAGATGCTATTGTTATAATATTACTAATAGTTCTAGCAATATTGATATGGATACTTTACGACAAGAAATACATAAGATTTGATTGAGGTGGATTGAAATGAAGATAAGTAGAGGAGGAAGAATGGCTGCAGCAAAGAAGAGAGCTGCAAAAATGCCTGGAGGAAAAGGACATATTAAGAATAGAAAAACAGGAAAAAGAATTATGAAGACATAGTTTTATTAAAGTCCTTGTGTATCATAGAAGCTTCTACGGTTTTTTGATTCAAGTACTTTGGATCTTTTCTTTTATTGTAAGGAACTTCAGCAGGAGAAGATAATTTGAAAAAAACTAATTTGCATATTTTCATTCCAGGATGTATTAGTACAGGCAGTTTACCAACATTTGTCATTTCTAAAGTTAATCTGCCTGAGAATCCAGGATCAACAAATCCAGCTGTTATATGAACAACCATACCAATTCTTCCTAAAGAGCTTTGTCCATCAACATAAGCAGCCAAATCGTCTGGTATTGTTATACTTTCTTTAACATGCCCAAGAATAAACTCTCCTGGATGAAGAATAAACGTATCATCAACATCCAAAACAACAGTCTCTGTATTGTCTATAGGCTCTCTAACATCTATGTAAGGATGTTTGGTCATCTTAAAGATTTTAAATTCGTTTCCTAAGGATAAATCAACCCAGGCAGCCCTTATTCTATCTTCAGAAAAATTTTCAATAAAAAGCCTACCAGATTTCAGATATTCTTTAATATCTATATCAGATAGGATCATATCTGTTTATTCTCAAAGAAACTTAAATAAAGAATTGATTTGCAAAGATTTACTAATTAGTTTAGATCTTATTAAGATATTTTTCAAGATCTTTATAATCATTTTTTCTTTCAAGCAAACAGACAAGAATTATATTAGGCTCTATAACAACATAAACAAGTCTCATTTCCTTTCCAGATAAATTTAATCTAATTCTAAAAACCTTTGAAAATCTCTTTGAATGAAGTCTCTTATTTCTATATGGATTTTGCTTAAGCAGAGTTATTTTATCTTTTATTAAAATTTTATCTTTTTCATTTAATCGTTCAGCCTGTTCTAGAAAAATCTCAGTAGTTTTTATTTCAAAAATCATCCCAATACCTTCATTAATTCTTTTTCATCTTTCAATTTTTTTCTATCTATAGAACTTTCTATCAATTTATCTATAAGCATAATCTCACTATCTGTAAATGTTTCATCAAAAATATTCTCTTCAAATACTTTTTCTCGTATACTTTCAGAAGCAAGTTCTTGAACATTTCTAAATCCATGGGTTTCAGCATAGCTTCTTGCAGCTTTATATAAATTTTCAGGAAGTTTTAGATTTATTTGTTTAGTCATTTTATCACCAATATCTATAGATATCTATAGATATCTAATTATTTAAAGTTTCTAAGTTTTTTCATCTCGTTTTAAATTCATTAAACATCAAGTAAAGTTATGTCTTTTGAGCCAATATACAGAAAAGATTCTGGATCAAGCAATAGTCTTATTTCAGGAAATCCATCTAGCGACACAGCTATAGTTACCCTTTGGTCAAAAGCAAAAGATGTTGCAGCAAAAATAGATCCTAAAGATTATTGTGTTCTAGGTCAATTATTTTCTGCAGAACGCGGTCTAGACCTATTGGCAAGAAACTTATTGGCAAATCCAGGCATTAAGAAAATGGTAGTTACTGGGATAGATTTTTCAAAGTCAGGTATTGTACTATTAGATTTTTTCAATAATGGTTTTGAAAAAGGAACAGCAGATGTTACAGAAAAGCCTTGTTGGAGAATCAAAAGCAAATATCCTGGATATATAGGATTAGATATTCCTAAAGATGACTTAAACACTTTAAGAGAGTCTGTTATAGCTGTAAGAGCTACAGATATTGCAAACTTTGACTTCTCATCATTAAAAACTCCTTTAGTTTCCCGTGATAAAAAGATATTTTTGAAGCCAGAAGAAACATCAAAACAATACATAGGAGAATACGCAGGATATATGGTAAGAGGAAAAACAATTGCAGAAGCATGGCTTAAACTTCTGGATGTAATAATGAAATTTGGAAAAGTCTCTGGAACTCATTACGATGATCAGCAAAAAGAAGTTATGAACTTATTATCAATAATATCTGATGAAGATCCATACAATTTCTTTATTCCAGACTATCTTCCATGTGATGAACAAAGAATTAAGGAATATATTCCTAGAATAACAAGAGATGTAAAAGGAATAGATAATTATACATATGGAAGCAGAATGCGAAGTTGGTTTACAGTAGACCAGATACAAAATGCTACAGAAAAATTAATAAGAGAACCTATCTCAAGAGCTGTAGCAATAAGCTTATGGGATCCTGTAAAAGATCTTACAATAGGAGGGTCTCCTTGTTTAAATCATATATGGTTTAGAATAGTCGATAATAAACTTCATATGACATGCATATTCCGTTCACATGACATGTTTGAAGGATATCCAGAAAATTTATTTGGACTGAGAATGTTGCAGGAAGAAATAAGACTTGCTGTAGTCAACGGTCTTTTGGATAAAGGAGCTCCTCTTGATATAAAACTAGGAAACTTATGTATATTATCACAATCAGCTCATGTATACGGCGACTCATGGGAACATTGTGAAAAAGTTACTGAAAAATACTTAAAAAAATATACATATCATTTAGCAGATATGGATCCTAGAGGCAATTTTATAGTATCAATAGAGGGAAATGAAATAGTTCTAGAGCACACAAGTCCTACAAGAGAAACATTAGGCATCTATAGAGCAAAGTCA
The DNA here is from genome assembly GCA_016213555.1 of Candidatus Aenigmatarchaeota archaeon. Classification (GTDB taxonomy): domain Archaea; phylum Aenigmatarchaeota; class Aenigmatarchaeia; order GW2011-AR5; family JACRAC01; genus JACRAC01. The sequence continues at coordinate 8,414 of JACRAC010000034.1, forward strand.
TATTTTGAAATGATGAGAATCCTGACAGAAGAAAACATAATTTCTTTAATACCTCACGCTATTGATATTGGTTCAGAACTTCAAAAAGCAGAACTTGCAATAAAACTTGGGATACACTACAACCAAGACCAACCACTAAACTTAGACGAAATAAAGGACAGTGTAATAATGAAATCAAAAAATGTCTAATTTTCTTGAGAAGGTTCTGTAAGAAGAGCTATAAATGAAAAATAGTTATTTATAGTTATGAACAAAACTAATTAGACTATAATATGTTTGTTCTAACTATATGCACGAAGCATAAATATTCTAGTTTGTTATGCTTCGTACTATAGTCTTCCAAATGGCTATTAATCATCTTTTAAAAGTTTCAGAAATATATAAAACTATGACAGAAAAGTTACCAACAGCTATGGATGATGAATTTGATGATTTATTTACTATAGAACTGGAGGACTGTGATGCTTACAAACTTCCTGAAGGAGTATTATATATAGCTCGTTCTGATCAATTCATGAGCATGGGCTTTATAGAAATAGAGCCTGGAAAAGAAAGCTCTAAAAAGTCCAGAACTGTGACAGGATATTTCAAACAGACAGAAGGCCAGTCAGCATTTAGAATATTTGATAAAAATGGTTCAGTAAAAGAGATGATACTTAAAAAAGGAGATAAACTAAAAATTGATGCAAATCATGATTATATAATAAAAAATGATGGTGAAGAAAATTCAGTGGTATTTTGGAAATTCAACGGAGATGTTTTTGAAGCATTTGAAACTCTTAGGAAAACTCTTGAGAAAATAGACGCAAAAGCCAGACCAAAAAGCGGCTACAAAGAGTTATACAAACAACATGTAGAAGCAAGAAAATCATTCTTTGACAGGTTCAAAAAGTAAATTTTTTTGAATATCAAATTTTCACTTCATAAATTTTAAAAATAGATGGTAAAATATGAGACTTTACAGAGTAAATGTAGAAAAGATGCCAAAAAGAAGAGATAGACGTCAGGAAGAATACGAAATGGACAAAAGAATTAGAGAAAATGAAAAACGTGGTAGAGAAAAAGCTGCTCCTTTAAGAGTTGACCAAACTTATTTTGTTAAAGCACATGATATTACAGATGTGTATAGTAGATTTTTTGGAAAAGGACAAAGAGGAAAATTGTTGGATGTAAGAGAAGCTACAGAAGAAGAGTATAGGTTATTTGGGTCTATTAGAGTTAGGAAAAAGGTAGACTATGTGATTGATGTAATGTACGATCAACCAACAAAAACCCTTCCAACATTAAAGCCTTATAAACAAAGAGATGAAAGAGCATTAGTTCTAAGGGCTGTGTGTAAAAAGTCCTATAATTAGTGTGTAAAAACTAATAACGGATTCTTGTAGCAATAAGCATTTCTACAGTGAAACACGCAAATCTTGATGTAATTTGTGTGTAAAAAGTATTCATGGAAAAATATTCTAGGAA
>JACRAC010000006.1 GCA_016213555.1 Candidatus Aenigmatarchaeota archaeon
GGAATGCACTACAAACAGAAATTCGTAATTATTGATTTGTTTCATAGGAGAAAATGTAGAATTATGGAATTCTTGTGGTTCTACAACAAGAATTTTGAAAAAAATTTAGTTATTTGAATGATGAACATTCGGAGATACTATCTAATGTTTTCTTTCTGAGCCTCTTTTAACACAATAAGTTCTCCTGCTCTATCATATAGAACAACATCTCTAGGATTTGATGTTTCTGGAGTACAGTATTCTGGATGATCTCCTATATCAAAATAAAGCCTTGCACCATTTGATAGAAATCTATTATAAAATAGTTCAGACAATCTTGTAGTTAATCTTTCTTCTCTCATATTAGGTGATAGAACACCATATTCTGTTTCAATTCCAAATATCCTAGGCTTCATTCTTTATAGAATATAGTTAAAGTTTATAATTGTATTAGAAAATAAAAAAAGAAAAACATTTTTTTACTCTCCGCCTTTTTGTTTATATTGAGCAGCAACTCCGTATGTCAGGTCAGACAACACTTGAGAAAGTGTATACCCTCCAACTGTTGCAGATCCTGGCGCAGGTTTATCTGCAGGTCTGTCCAATACGCCTGCTCTTCCTTGAAACTCTTTCATTTTTACACCTCGTTTTTGAAGTTACTATAATTTGTTCTATGTACTATATATACACCACGTTTTTCCCACTTTATTTATTTTTTAAACTCTTTTGTCAATTATTTTTCATGAGCTTTAGAAGAAATCTTAATTATTTTGCAAGATCATTATTAGTGCTAGGAATATTGGCAACAGGATGTAATAAACAACAAACTTATGAAAAATACCCCCAAATTAAACCAGTTAGTCCAGTTGCTGCAAAAAAGAATCCAGATGAAGTTAAAACTCCTTTGTCATTTGGCTCTGTTGGCAGCGAAAATATAAAAAAACTTTCTACAGAAAGATGGACTGTCTATATTAAAGATATAAATGGAAACAGCAGACCTGATTCTTACGCAGTAGATCCTCAAGGCACATATCATTTAATGAATTTAGATAATTCAAGAAAATTTGGAAGTTATACAATATGGAGATGTAGCGATGGTAAAACAGAGTTGTCTATACATTTAGAAACAGGAGAAACAAAGACTTATGGATTCGGCAGATCCTATGTAGTAAATGGAGGAGAGGAGAGCTTTAGATTTCAAGAGGGAAAAGGATATAGATCTATTAGTGAAATGCTTCAAAAATAGCTTATTTATGTCCAAATACTGCAACAACTTTGTTCTTAGAAATCTTCTCTAATCTACAAAATCCAAATCTCTCCAGTTGTACTACATTGCCTACCTTTTCTTTAAGAACATTTTTCTCAATATAGCCTTTTGCTATACTGTCAGGAAGTATTACTTCAGCTTTTACTATTTGCTTATTGTCATTTGGAAGCCAATGAATTTTCTTTAGATGTTTTTGTTTTGCATATTCTAGATCATCGTTCACAACATTGCATGAAGCATCAGTTCTCACATATATATTACCTAGTCCAATTAATCTAGCTTCTTTTCCATTCTCTACATCATCCATACTTAGTAAAAGTTTCTCTCTAGCAATTAAAATTCTTTTCTTTTTATGATTAGAAGGATTCAAATCTAATATAACCTTTCTAAAATTATTGTCAATGTTTATTTCTACAGGCTTATTTACAAAGAAATATCTATTAGATTTCTCATCAACAACTTTTTTGTTAAAAGCAGCTAGATTTTCAAAAGCTACTGTAGCATCACTAGACTTAGCTCCAATGTCTAAAATAAAATTTCTTATAGCTTCTGGAGAAAATCCTCTTCTTTTTAGAGCTCTTATTGTTCCAAGCTTAGGGTCTTCCCAACCATCATAAATACCCTCTTCTATACCTTTGTTTATCTGACTCTTACTAAGAACAAGTCCAGGAAATAGTAATCTTCCTTGAACCATAACCTTTGGGTAATCCCAGCTAAAATAATTATAAAGATATCTTTGCTTTGTCTCGTTTGTAGCATGTTCCTGTCCTCTTAATATTAGAGTAACCTTCATCTCATGATCATCTATAGCAGCAGAAAAGTTGTATAAAGGCCAAACTTTTAGCTTAGAAAAAGGATGTGAAGGCTTATCAACTATTCTCATAGCAGGCCAATCTCTTATAGCAGGATTTGGATGTTCCATGTCTGTCTTTATCCTTAGAACAACTTGACCCTCTTTATACGATTTCTTTGGATTTTTATTAGCTCCTATAAATCTTTTCCATCTTTTTAGATTCTCTTCTATTGTAAGGCTCCTACAAGGACAAGGCCTTTTCTCATCAATATGTTGTTTCCATATGTCTGGTTTGCATTCGCATAAGTATGCTGCATGTAATTTTAGCAAACGTTCAGCATATTTGTAATAAACTTTCAACCTTTTTGACTGTATATATACCTTGCTCCATTTTATTCCAAGCCATTTTAGATCTTCCTTAAGCCATTTATAGTTTATTTTTTCAGCTTTCTTGACCTTAGGGTCAGTATCTTCAAATCTTAATAAGAATTTCCCTTTGTATTTTTTAACATACTCATATGGAAGTATAGCAACTCTTGAATGTCCTAAATGCATAGAACCATTTGGATTAGGAGCAAATCTAGTTACAAGATTTTTTACTATATTTTCAGAAATATCAGGAAGCTTCTTTTCCTCTTTCTTCTGCATAACTTTTTCCTCAACCCAGCCAAGTTTTATTAGTTCCATTTTTTGTTCTTCTAAACTCATGTTATTTATTTCTGGAACAATTTTTTCTACAAAAGGCTTTAGCTCCATTATATCTTCTTTTAGCACAGGCATCTGAGAAATAACCTTTCCCACAACAGATCCTACCATACATTTTCCATTATGCTCAACAGCATTTGCTAGCGCATATTTTCTGATAAGTACCTCAATATCTTTGTCCATTTAATCGCCAATACACTTGATTTTGATAAATTCCTTAATAAACTTTCTAGTAGAGCTATTTAGTTCTAAAGTCAATGCTTTCTTGGCAGTTATCCATTTGTATTCTTGAAGCTCTTTGTTAAGTTTTATTTCCTTAGATACTGCTTTAGCAGCAAAATCTAAAAATATCATATGTCTTTTTTGATGAAATTCTTCAGAAAAAACACTCTCTTGAATACATACTAATTCTATATTATCAACATCTATATTGGTTTCTTCTTTTACCTCTCTTTTTACACAATCATTAAATGTTTCTCCAATTTCTAGATGTCCTCCTGGAACTACCCACTTATCTTTCCATTTGTGACATTTAGCAAGAAATATTTCATTTTTAGAATTATATATCAGTACTCCAGCAACAACTTCAGGATAATTTTCAGCCATATTCTTAATTATCATAACTAGAATTAAATATCAAATCAATCTAAAATCCTTCCATCAAGCTCTATTAAATCTATTAAAAAATACAAAACCCTTTAGTTTTATGCCAATGAATGCAACAATTGAATATTACTTAGCAGAGAAGAAGTTTCAAAGTGCTAAAACTGTAGAGGATAAAATATTATATTTAGAAGAGATGATTAAAGAAATTCCAAAACATAAAGGTGTGGAATCACAACTCGCTCTTTTAAAAACAAAATTAGCAAAACTAAAAAAAGAAGCTGCATCAGCTTCTAAGAAAAAAGGAGCTAGTAGAAAAGGAGTTTCTAAAGAAGGAGAAGCCCAAGTGTGTATTATAGGAAAGACAATGACAGGAAAGTCTACAATTCTTTCTAAATTAACAGATGCAAGACCTAGGATATCAGACCATCCTTATACAACTACTAAGCCAGAAGTTGGTATGATGGATTATAATGGAGTAAAGATTCAGTTAGTGGAAATACCTAGTACATTTAGTCCAGAATACCTGAGCATATGCAGATCAGCAGATGCACTTGTTATAGTAGCAAATACAGATGAAGAAAAGAAGGAACTTTTGAAATTTCTTGAATCAAATTACATTAGAATAACGTGTATGTTTATTAAGTCAGACCAAAGTGTGGATGACATAAGAAATAGAATATGGACTCTCTTGGGATTTATGCTTGTTTATACTAGAGACCGCGGCAGGCTTTCGCCTATGGCTCTGAAACAAGGATCTAAATTAAAGGATTTTGCATTTAAGATACATAAAGATTTTGTCAAGAATTTCAGATTTGCACAGATATGGAGAAAGACATCAAGAGGCATGCGCAAAATCCAAGCAGGCCTTGACTATAATTTAGAAGATGGAGATGCAATAGAGCTTCATATGAAGTAGTCTGATTATAATTTAAGTATTCTAACAATTTTTACATTATGAAATACTATTTTAAAATAGGTCAAAGTGAAATACAGCTAGATATCCCTGGTTCTGTTTACTATCCAGAAGAAGATTCAGAGCTATTTGCAGATTTTATAACTAAGCATAGAACAGAATTTCTAAAAAAGAAAGTTCTGGAAATAGGTTGTGGATCAGGATTACTTTCTTTGTTGTGCGCAAAGTTTGGAGCAAGTGTTTTAGCTACAGATATAAATCCTTCGGCTATTCACGCTGTGTTAGAAAATGCAAAGACAAATAATATACCTTTAGAAGCAGTTCAATCAGATCTTTTTAGTAAAATAAAAGGAAAATTTGATTTTATAATATTCAATACTCCATATCTTCCTGATGAAGACCAGCTTACTAAAAAAGCATATTCACCTAACTACAATAAAGGAGATGTTATAAAACGTTTTTTAGCAGAGTATAAAGGTTATCTAAATAAATCAGGTAAAGCTTATGCTCTAGTATCTTCTATAACAACAGAGGAAATAAAAGGAAAAATCATAGAGAAAAGAAAAATAGATTGGGAAGAATTAAGAATAATTGAGTTAAAGTGATCATATGTTAACTGAATTGCATACACATACAATATTTTCTAAAGGAACCAAGTTGGTAGTAGAAGGTATAGACGGCCCAGAACAAATGTTGAAAACAGCTAAATTAAAAGGAATTCAAGCTATGGCTATAACTGATCATGATACCATTGATGGATACTTACATGCAAAAAAATTGGCAAAAAAATATGATGTTTTTCTAATTCCAGGAGAAGAAGTTACAACAGCTGATGGTCATTTAGTAGCTCTTGGTATAACAGATTTTATAAAGCCTCAAATGAGCTTAGAAGAAACTTTAGATGTTATACATAAACAAGGAGGTATAGGTATTTCATCTCATCCATTTGATCTGAAAAAATGCGGCCTTAAGGAAAAAGCACAATACTGTGATGCTATAGAAGCTTATAATTCAATAAATTTAGAAAGAATATCAAATTGGAAAGCTAGAAAGTTTGCAAAAAAGTGGAAAAAACCAGTTACAGCAGGTAGCGATGCTCATAGTGCTGAAATGATAGGAAATGGATTAAACGAAATATCTGCAGAAAAAGACGTTGATTCCATAATAAAGGCAATAAAAAAAGGTAAGAATAAAATAACCTTTAGATATGCTCCTATTTCTGTAGTAAGAAGATGGTCTGTAATAAGATTCAAGTATGCGTACGAACAAACATTTTCTCACATTAATAAGAATTATAAAGGGCCTAAAAAACAGTTAAGTTTAGCTATGCTAAATCTTGTTAAAAAAAGTCCAGGGCCTATAGATTATCCTATACAGGCACTAGCTTGCTTTGGTGTTTCTTGTTCTATAATTTATAGCGGTGTTAGAGAGTTAATAGGAATTTAATATAAACCTCTGACACAATAATTATAACATGTCAAGTTGAATCATTATTCAACTTTATATGAAAATCAGTTGTGATTTTAATATGTCTGAGTTATTTGGTTTTATAACAGGTCTTGCTGCAGTTATGGGCAAGTCTGCCATTAATATGTTTACAGGAAACTTTCTAGGTGCTTTTGGAACTACAAATATAGCGCTTATAGGAGTAGTTTTTGTAATGTTTATATTTTTGATGAGAAAAGCAATGGGTATAATGATCAGTCTTGCAATGGTAGGTATAGCATCAGCTTCTTTTCCATTTGTAGCAGGCTATCTAGGATTTTCTATTCCTACAACACCACAAACAATAGTATTTTTTGTTGTAATGGGAGTAGCTGCATATGCAGCATTTATGATAGGAAAATATGTTCTGAAATTACTTGGATTTTTCACCAAACCAGCACAGCCACAAACTAAGTAACAATGAATTATTGGAAAAATCAATACGATGACATAAGTAATATATCATAATTATAATACTTATTTCATATATAGCTAGCAACATTTACCATAGTTAATTTTGTTGCATAGCTATAGGTATTAAAAGTTTCTCTGAATCTAATTTATTAGAAATCTTCTTGGTTTCTAATGTGGTGCTGATGCAATTTTTACAAACAGATATTTTAGGAACAGTAGTATGGTTTGTGGTACTTTTCGTATTCATCATAATATATCCAAGAATAATGCTTTCTCAGATGATATGGAAAATAGAACAATCAGCTAGACGCCTTGAGGAGCTATCTGAAAAAGCAAATGGAATGTGTTCTAAGAGGGCAAATGCTAATACAAAAGAAATGAGAGAGAAAATAGATGATTTCACAGACTTCTTTTTAGTAGAACCGTCATCTTTAGATCCATATGGAGTTGTTCAAAAAATAGATCAATTAATAAGACAGACAGAAGACAGATTTACAGAATTCGTAGACGATCATGCTTCTGAAAAAACAGTTATTGAACGTCAGCAACTGAATTACGCTCTTAGAGCTTCTATAGGACTAAGACAGATAGCAAAGATAGTAAGACATAACGTTGAATTAGCTAAGAAATTCAAAAATCTACAAATAGCAATGATAATACAAATACAATTGCCTATAATAGAAAAATTTGCAGAATCTGAGCTTAAAGGTACTGAATGTTTCTTAAATGGCTGGCCAGTAGGAGATTCTATAGGCCCAATGGTTGCAGCATCTCTTGTAGACGAAATGGTTGAAATATCTCCTGGAACAATGGCAGGACATACAAAAATAGAAGGAAGAGAATGTTTTGTATTGAAAGCAAAAGGACCTGAGCCACATTTAGGAAGAACTGACGAAGCTATTAACAAATTAATGAAAAAGCATAATTTTACTCGTATAATAACAATTGATGCAGGATTGAAGCTAGAAGGAGAACAGACAGGAAGAGTTGCAGAAGGAGTAGGTTTTGCAATGGGCGGATATTCACAAAGAGAACTTATAGAAAATACTTTATTGCCTAAAAAGAAGCCTATAGACGGTATTATAATAAAAGTAGGGTTATTCGATGCTATAGCTCCAATGCCAAAAGAAGTTATGGACTCAATACTAAAGGTAAATGAAGCTATTATAAGAGCTGTAAAGCGTACAAAACCAAAGGAAAAAGTCTTAATAATTGGAGTAGGTAATTCTTGTGGAATAGGAGATGATAAAAAAGCAGTAGAAGAAGCTAAGAGCATAATTCTAAAGAACGACAAGAAAGCAAAAGAAGAAGCTGAAAAAGAAAATAAGAAAGGAAGTTGGTTCTAAAGGTACTATTTAAGGCATCTTTGTCACTTGACAGAAACAACCTTTAAATACATTACTCACTTATACATAGTTAATTATTAGGGAATAAATTAGTGAACTAAAAGCAAAAACAAAATTAACCAAACAGATCAATACATATGCTTTTAAAGTTTACTATCATTAAAATTAATTAAGAAATTTTAGTGATATTTATTTTCAGTTAATGACAAAAAAGACAAAACAGGATTACCATAGGGTAATTTCAGTTTTATGGTGGTAAAATGGTTGTTACTTCAAAGACAGCAGATTCACTTAAAGCATTAGGATTAAACAAATACGAGAGAAATCTTTGGGTAGCTTTGCTTTCAAGAAGTTCTTCTACTGTTGGAGAATTGGCAGATTTGTCAAATGTTCCTAGATCAAGATGTTATGATGTTTTACAATCATTGGCTGATAGAGGTTTCGTGCTTATACAACCTGGAAAACCTATGAAATATGTTGCAGTAAACCCTTCAGAAGCATTTGATAGAGCAAAGAAAAAGGTTTTGAAAGATGCTAATGAAATGGTTGAAAGATATGATCAAATAAAGAACAGCGGAGCTGCAAAAGAATTAGAAAAATTGCATAAAGAAAGCATAAAAACAGTTCAACCAGAAGATCTTACAGGTTCTATAAAAGGAAAATACGCAATGTTACAGCAAATGGAGTCTATGTTTAAGAAATCTAAGAAATCAATAAAAATAATGGCTACAGCAAACAGTCTAATAGACATTGCTGAAAATCATATGTCTCTTATTAAAAAACTTTCTGAAAATGGAGTTTCTATAAAAATAGCAGCACCAATCAACAAACAAACAACAGAAGCTGCTAAAAGTTTGTCAAAACATGCTCAAATCAGAAACATAGAAGAGTCTGATCAATTGACAAAGCTTCTTGGAAGAATGGCTATAGTAGATGGAAGTGAATTTCTTATGGGTCTAACAGATGATACAAAGGTTCATCCAACACAAGACGTTGCATTTTGGTCTCAATCTGATCATGCTTCATCAGCTACTATTGAACCAATGTTTGAGCTTGTATGGAATCATGCAAAGCCAGTTAAATTATAAGAAGTGATTCTTATTCTCTCAGTAGATCTTTCGTAACTATTTAGCTCAATAGCGAAATCTTGATTTACTTGGGATTCTAATTGATTAGATGCATGAACATTGTAAAGATTGTCATGAGAATTGTATTCCGAGAGAAGAGTTTGAACGTGTTGTAAATGGTCTTCTTGCA
>JACRAC010000035.1 GCA_016213555.1 Candidatus Aenigmatarchaeota archaeon
TCTGGCGCTGCAAAAGAAGTTTTCCAAGATTCAGGACAATCAAATCTGCAGGAAGATACATTTCTTCAGTGATCTATGAATACAATACGGAACGCCTAGAAATTTCATACATACTTATCATACGAAGATAGAAAAGAATCTATATATACAACTTCTAAACAAATAATATCCAAGCAAAGCGTGTGAACAAGAATTATTTTTAATAATTCGATAGTGAGCTAGCTGAGCGCGGAAGGTTATAATTATGAAAAAACTTTCACTTTTAACAGTAGCTATATCAATATTATTTCTAATGAGCTTTGCATATGCAGCGCCATCAAAAGTTATACCAATACAAGGAAAACTTACAAATCCTTCTGGAATTCCATACAATGGCCAATACACAATGACTTTTAAATTATTTGATTCTTCAGCAGGTGAAACATTATTATATACTGAGTCTATCAGCAATGTCCCAGTATCAGCTGGATTATTCTCAGTAGTTGTTGGAGAATCTTCTGCAATAAATTTACCATTTGACAAAGATTATTATGTTGAAATTACAATAGACTCTGAAACATTGCAACCAAGACAACGTCTTTTATCTTCACCTTATTCATTATATTCTCAAAATTCTAGCTATGCAGTAAACTCATCTCAAGCACAAAATGCAAATTGGGCAACATCTGCACAGACAGCTGTAAGTGCACAAAACGCAGTAACAGCTACAAATGTTGTAGGTGGAAATGTAGATGCTGTAAATGGAACGTTTAGCGGAGATTATTTATATCTTGGGGGAGGCGACTCAAAAATGCATCAGTTTAGTGTTTACGGAGGTAATGGTATAGCAACAGTAACTATGATAGGTAATCCTGCAAATAATGGTACAGCACAAATAATTGTACAGAGTGGACCTACAGGAGGATTTTCTATAAGCAAAGATTCATATGATGCATATTTATGGAACTTTGGAAACCAGCCAATACTTATAGGAACAAACAACTCATTCAAAATGATAATTAATAATGATGGTAATGTTGGAATAGGAACAGGTACTCCTACACAACTATTAGATGTCAATGGGAACATTAAAGCAACAGGCATTTGTATAGGTTCTGACTGCAGAACATCTTGGCCTAGTAATTTTAACTTACCACAAGATGTTCAATTCAATTCAGTAAATATTACTACAAATCTTAGAGTTTCTGGATCAGCGAGCATTGCAGGTTCTTTAATAATTGGAACAAGCCCTCCAATAGTAAATAACCCTATAGCATTTGCGTCACCTCAAGGATTACTAAGCACAAATACAAATTACTGTTATAAAATTACTTCTACAAATCCAACTGGAGAAAGTGTTGCATCAAACCAAGTATGTGTTACAACACAATCAGGTCAGAATACAATAAATTTATCATGGTCTTCTGTTGATTTTGCATCTGGATACAATGTTTATGGAAGAACATCAAATCAGGAAGGGCTTATAGCAACGGTTTCAGATACTAAATTCATTGATTTTGGAACTACAACACCTGGAGCACAACCAAATCCATCTGCTACTGTTGGAAATATAAAAGCAACAGGAGGTGCAACATTTGATGGAAATGTTGGAATTGGAACAATAAATCCACAAACAACATTAGATGTAAACGGAGCAGTAAGATTTGGTTCATCCGGAGGATTATTGTACACAAACTCTCCAGGTAATTTTGGAGGAAAAGAAACTGTATTAACAGTTAATGATGGACAAGGAACAAATCAAGATGAAATATGGATAGGACCTAATACAGCTACTGGTGATAAAGGATATATACAATTAAGAGCAAATAAAACTTATGTCCAAGGCAATGTTGGAATTGGAACAACATCACCAACATCAAAGCTTCATATTATTGGAGACGAAACAGTACAAGACGGTGTACTAAAATTTAGTCTTGGACAAAATAACAATATTTGGTGGATAAGATCTAATGGAGCAGGATCAGAATTGGTGATAGGAAATACAGCAGATACCTCTGATACAAATATAAAATTAAGAATAGGTTCAGATGGAAAAGTAAGAGGAGTTCTAAAGAACTGTAGAGTAGCTACAGGATCTGCTTCATCATATCAAACATATGGATCTGGATCAAAAGCTATATGCAATTCAGACGAAGTGCTTACAGGAGGTGCCTGTTCAGTTCAAGGCGGAGCAGGTGGAGCATCGTCAACAATAGGTACAAGAACTGATGGAACTCCATATTATTATGAATGTATAGGAGAGTACACACCAACATATAGTGTAGACCCTGTAACAGCTAGAGGAATCTGTTGTCCAGCATAAAACTTCTAAAAATATAGAATTTAAATCATTTAATATTATTAATTCTAGTAGCTGATATTTATGGCAAAAGAAAGAAAACAGAAAACAATAGCAAGAGAACTTATAGAAATTGTTGTGGTAATAGCAGTTGCATATATATTCTATTTTGGAATGGGAATAGCATTAGGAACATCAACACCAATGTTTTCTGTAGTATCTGAATCAATGGAGCCTACTCTTCATATAGGAGATATGGTAATAGTGCAAGTCGAAAAAACTTATAACGTAGGAGATATTGTAGTGTACATGAGAGGAAATATACCAATTATACACAGAATAATAGAAAAAAATTCAGAAGGATATATTATAAAAGGAGATAACAATAAAACAAACCCAATCCCAGATCCAGGAATAGTAAAAGAAAACCAAATAATTGGAAAGGCCATTGTAACATTTCCAGTATTAGGAGCCCCTAGATATTTTCTATACAAAATAGGAATCTAGTACAGTTATCTTACCAATCAAGATCTACTGATTCCCATTCTTTGCATATTCTAATTGAATCTTCGTACATTTCTATATATCCATTCTTCATTAGCTTTATTTTCTTTTTGCTCATTAAAAATATTTGTAACAAAAGTTTAAATATTCTTATTATAATATATTATAATGGTGATAATATGCCTGAAACATTTGAGACAAAAATAAGAAAAGTAGGAACATCTCAAGGAATATTAATTCCAAATGAAATTATGAAAAAAGAGCATTTGAAGATAGGTGAAAAAACAAAAGTAACAGTATTCAAGGAATTGAAAAAAGACGAAAAATTGGAGTTAATAAGAAAAGCGTTTGGATCAGCAAAAGGAGCTAAACCATTTGAAAGAGATAAAACAGATAGATTTTAGTGATAAAATGTTGTTGGATACATCAGCGTGGATAGAACTTTTTATAAAAAGTAAGTTAGGAAAAAAAGTAGCCAAGATTATAGAGAATGGGCAATACTATACCAGTTTAGTTACAATAGCTGAAATATCTAATTGGACAAAAAAACAAGGATTGGACGAATCAGAATATATATTTTATATAACAAAACTTACCCAAGTACTAGATCTATCTACAGAGATAGCAAAAACCGCTGGAAAACTGAAATACGAAAGAAACAAGACAATTAAGAAATTTGGAATGATTGATGCAATTATTTTAGCAACTTCAATAGAATACAATTTAAAAATACTAACAAAAGATTCTGATTTCAAAGGATTAGAAAATGTAGAACTTCTTTAGAGTTCATTTACAAACTAATTTGTAAAGAAGTTAACCCTTCATAGCTTTTTGGAACTTCTTTTTAAGCTCTTCTGTATCATCTACAACACTTTCAGCAGCATCTAGAAGAGCTTTTTTTGTATCTTTAGCCTTTACAAGAAGAACTGGTTTAGTTAGATATGGATGATCTTTGTTAAAAGCAGAATAATCTACTTTCTTCTTCCATAAATTCTCATGTAAAACATTGATAAATGTCAAATCATTTACTTCCATCTCCAATTTTTCTCCTTCTTTTTTTAGAACATTAACTTCCATACAATCACTATCTAATTTCTTTAGATCTTAAGCATTTAAGCTTTGTTTCTTGCAGATCCAGCAAAAGAACCAGGACGTCCAATGCCTAATTCTTGTTCAGCTTGTACTAAAGGATCTTGATCTGGATTATAATTTCCTCCATAAACTTGGTAGATTATTCTATCTCTATTTCTCCTTGCATCAACTGCTAAATCATTATCTCCCTGTCCTTCATATACTTGAGCCAATCTCTCATAAACATATGCTGAATTTGGATTCTTATCTGAAAATCCTGTGTATGCAGCGTGAGCTCTTCTATAAGGTTCTATTGCCTCCAATTCTCCCATACCATTTGCTTGGAGCAATCCAATCAAACCAAATTTAGCAAATTGTTTATCAACCTCATCAACCATTCTTATACCTCACCTAACAAAATATCCACATCTTCAGGATTTAGAACAGGCTTGCTGAAATAATCATCTCGTATTCTTACACAAGCAGTATTTACAAAAACATCTGCATCAATTCCCATTAACTTAATGTCTGTTATTTCATCCATTATTAATAAAAATGCCTGTTTTCCTTTTTTTTGTAAATTCTTTTTAATTTTTTTTGCAGTTTCTAACTCAAATTGACCAGGTTTTGAAGAAACTATAAGAGCAAATATATTTCCATCTCTAGCTTTTTCAATAGAAGCAAATCTTTTTTTCTCTATAGTCATTATATTATCAGTAATTTCTCTGACTTCTTCGCTTTCCATATCTAAAACATATTTACATTTAGCTCCTATAGCATGAAAATTCCCAGAGCCAATATAAACAAAAGTATCTACATTAAGTCGCTGAGCATTTTCAGTCCAGCATCCTAAAACAGCTCCACCCATTTCAACATTTTTTCCAATCTTTTGCAATATTTCAGTTATATCAGGCATCAAATCCTGATATTGAACAGAGCATATTAAACCAATTTTCCGTTCCTTTATTTTCATCAATTCATGAGCAATTTTTTCCTCATTATATTTTATGTCATATTTCCAAAGAAAATACATTATAGGAATTTTAGATTCAATATGTTTGATAAATTTCTTATGACCTACATGTATAATCAAATCAGCATTAACCATTTCAGCTTCTTTTACCCTTAAATCACAAGCTCCCCAACAAGGATCTGTAGTAAGAACAACATCATACCCATCTTTCTCAATAAAAGAAGCTATTTCCAAAGCCTTTCTCTTAAGACCTTCAGGAACCTGCAAAGAAATAACTTTAGCATTTATAGAATTTCTGTCAACAAACTGCTTAAGCTCTTTTCTCATCAATTCAATATTGTCATCAAACTCGTATTCTCTAACCATGTTATCACTGAATAAAATAAGATAGGAATAATTTACTTAAGCTTGTTCGAAAAGGTTTAATTGTTGTATCGTTTCATTCTCCCCAACCAAACTTCCTTTTACTAGTTTGTAAGCTGGTTTTGGAGGAGTTGTTTGAGGATCAGCAGCTAGCCTAGGAGGATATTTAACACGAGAACTATCAGAAGTTACTATAACATGTTTTGATTCACCGTACTGATCTAATTCAAGGTGAACAGGATCAAAAGATACTCTAACACCGTTTGATAGTCTCTCATTTTGTAAAACACGGCCATCTCCTACATGACCGTCTGCTACATGACCTTTTCCTACATGACTATAGCTAGCGACAACTGGCGTCATAGCAACAATTAAAATACCTTCACTATATCTTCCTGCAGGAGAATAATAAGTAAGTCTTCTGACACCATCAGGAAAAGCTTCTCCATAAAATTTATTTGTACCACATTTATCTAATACATATAATTCTTGCTCTGTAAGATCCATTATTCTATTGATTTCATCTTTACTATATCTTTTCAAAGATCCTCTGTGTCTCTGTGGGCTAATCTTAGATTTTCTTAAGAATTCTCGTTCCTTTACCACTTTTTTCTCATCTACAGTTCTTCCAGCATAAAATATATGTCCAACATATCTACCAGCTTCTTTTTGCTCACTCCTCAACATCTTTAACTGATCTAGTGTCATATTACCAGGACTTGTATGGGCTGCAATATATATTGTCCTTCCGCCTTCAAGTTCTACAGCCAAAACATGAGAATGATCTCTTTCTTGTATAGAATATAGTCTAGATTCTTCCAATCTGTTTGCTAAAAAAGTTGTCATCGTATTTCCAGCATCAATATATCGTCCCATATTTCACTACCTATTAGTACATATATATAGATAAGTATTTATACTTCCCACCTTTAAATACCCAAGAACTAGCCTACATAAGATTCATGCTGAGCTGCTTGTAACTTTGATTGCATAGCAACAGCTTCTGTCTTTCTTTTTACAAATTGGTCTCTATATTTTTTCCATGTACTCTTAGCAACATCATCTCTTAATATTTTTATAACTTTTAGTTTAGGTGTTGTATAATCTACTAAAACAACATCATCTTTCTTTAAGTTAGAAACAAGCTTTTTCTCTACCAAAACTGTTATAATATTCTCATCCCACATTTCAAGCATAGCTTGAACTACTCCGTCTGCTGCAGATATTTGCTTGCTTTTAGGAGAAAAAACTTCAGACACTTTTCCTGGATGATACATAAATACCAAAATAAACTTTACTTGAAGAGGATTTAAACGTTTAAAATAAGCCAAAACAAATAATATCCTATGAACAAGCATTTTCCAATAGTAGTGATAATTCTAATATCTTGTCTTTTTGTATCCTTGTTATATATAAACAGTTTTACAGGATTTGCACCAGGAGATCCAACTCCTACTGTAAACATAGAAGAATCTACTCCTAAACTACCAAAATCATCAAGTTGTATAGACATAAATGCAAATGAAAAATGTGGTCAATCCTGTTGGTTAAATGCAGATGGTAATCCACCTGGAACATTTGAATCATCTTCTGGAAAAATAGGAATAACTTCATGGGATGGTAATTGTAGAGATATATTTACATATCAAGACTCGTCACAACCAATGTGTTGCGGAGAATGTGACTGTCCACTAAATTCTATATGCAATCAAGGAAAGTGTATACCTATTGAACCTGGTTTCGGAGTGCTAAATATTCCATTAGACAGTTTTTCTGGAAATACAAATTCAAAATGTGCTATTTTGATATACAACAATAATATACACAACGGAAATAATATTGTAGCAAGATATGAAGGAAATCAATTAACTGGTTCTTCATTATCAAACCAAATAAGATCAGGTGATTATAGAATTTCTTTATACAAAATAAAAGCTGATGGAAATCTAGGATCAGAATTCTATCAAGATATAAAATTAGAAGCTGGAAAAACTGTAGTAGCAGAAAAATTTAACAACGGAATATATACATCATTCTGCTAATTCTGCAATAAATTTACATATTCAAACGAAGTGTGAGAGCGAAAGCCTGCAATAAATTTGCATATATATTATAGCTTTATAACCAATGAACTGAAATAGGTTTTATATAATTACATTCCCTATTCATATTAACTATTTCAACTTTCATAGATCTAACTAGAAACAACGCATATTGAATAAAATAAAAAAATGCGTAAAAATACAAGGGTGTTGAAAAACATGACAAAAATAGTACTGACCGCAGATCGTACATTGATGTGTGATTATAATAATATACCTTTAGGAAGTTTTTTCTCATGTATTCCAGCAGATCACTGGGCTTCTCAAACTGTCTTCAAAATAATTTCAGGAAATCCTCCTCATAGAAATGGAGTAGCAGTTTTTGCACCATATGCAATAAGAAAAATAGAAGGGGGTCTTATTCTAAAATATGGAAGAGATAACGTAGTAGTAGCTCATCCAGATCATTTAGATAAATTCATAACAAGCGACACAAAAGTAGTTGGAATAACTGTAATGGATCCTTTAGGATTAGGTCCTGTAAGCATGTCATTCACATATGGAGGAATGTTTACATCATACACAAAATACATGTTTCTAAAACTAATGGATAGTATAAGATCAAAATACAAAGATCGTAATTTCAAATTAATAGTAGGAGGACCTGGTGCATGGCAATTCGAATATAGACCAGAAATAGCAGAAAAATATAATATAGATAATATTGTATCAGGAGAAATAGATCATATTGTAGGAGATCTTTTTGAAAAAATCATAGAAGGCTCTATGCCTCACAGAATAGAAGAAAAATCATTTGCACCTCTAGAACAAATTCCTCTGATACAAGGAGCAGTAATGGAAGGAATGGTAGAAACTATGCGTGGCTGTGGCCGTGGCTGCCAGTTTTGCGAAGTTACACTAAGAAAATTAAGATATATGGATCATGATTTTATAAAAAAAGAGGTTGCAATCAATGTAAAAGAAGGAAAGACAGATATACACGCACACTCTGATGATATTTTTGTATACAAACTAGAAGATTACAAAGACATGATGCCAAATTCAGATGCTATAAGAGATTTATTCAAAGCAATAATGTCTGTACCAGGAGTCACTCATACAAATCCAACACACGGTACATTAGCAGCAGCATTAGCAGATCCTCTTTTAGTAAAAGATATAACAACAATAGTAAAAGGTGGACCAGATCAATGGATTGGCGTTCAAACAGGCTTAGAAACCGGTAGCACTAGATTAGTAGAGAAAATAATGCCTAGAAAGTTAAGACCTTACAGACCAGAAGAATGGCGTGAGGTAGTTATGGGCGGTCTAAAAACATTTAATGCTAATTATTGGTATCCAGCCATGACAGCTATAGTAGGATTGCCAGGAGAAACTCCAGAAGATGTTTGGGATACTGTTACATTGATGGATCAAATGGAAAAACTTCCTAACAATCATTTTATTGTAGCTCCTCTAACATTTGTACCAATTGGTGCTTTAAAAAATAAAGAATTTTTCAATCTAGACGAAATGATAGATGAATCTAGATTTAATTTTATGTATAGATGTTGGAAACATATTACACTTGAAATAGATTCAAACTTAGGATCAATACATAAAGCTCCTCCAGCAATCAGAGCTGTGATGACAGTAGTTGCAAAATTAGGATCAAAATACACTATGAGACACATAGAAAAATACGGAAAAGAAAAAGGGTTCAGTATAAGACATCCTGAATCAGACCCAATTCCAATCAGAATCTAACTATTTCTATATATGTCTATTTAAATCTTGATATCTATATAATACATAGGTGTTATAGTATATGCAACAAAAAAGTGATCTCGTATCAGCTAGATTAAGCCCAAAAGAATTGGAAGAAATAGAAAAGTTGGTTGAAGAAGGATTTTATATGAATACAGCAGATTTTGTTAGAATGTCTGTAAGAGAAAAACTAGAATCAATAAAAATAATTGAACCTAGAACCCTATCTGCAGAAAAAGCCAGAAAAGAGATTATAGAATTTTTAAAAGAAAATAAAAAAGCCTACCCAAGCGATATAGCAGATGAATTAAATATAGATTATGATACAGTATTGGAAATTGTAAAAGATCTTATGAAAGAGGGTAGAATAAAATGATTCTAAGAAATCTAGGCGATGAATTACAAGGAGAACAAATATTATGTTTTTATAGAAAAAGAGATAGAGAAATTTTATTTCCAATGACATCTGGACATAGAGGTCTAAGACTTAAAATAAAAGGACTTCCAGCAAGAGCAATTATAGAAAAAAATGTAGAGTTTGTGAAATAGATCCTATCCCAATAAGAGTTTAATTATTTCCATTAGGAATACGAGGAAAAATAGAGCTATCTAATAAAACTCTCATATCAACATCTACTTCACCAAAATCTTCTAACCCAGGATTTAATTGCAAAAATTTTCTTCTCCTTTCCTCATAAGTTGGATGTTCTGTATAAAACGCATAGCTGGCTATATTTTCATTTATATCTATGTAGTCTTGTAAACACAGATTTCCAGGATTACCTCCAGAATTTATAGATTTCAATCCTTGGTAAGGACGCCTTATTTGTCTATTTCCCCATAAACGAACTCAAGCTGGATGGGAAAATGCAATGAATGTTACTTTATCATTGCCTGACGGAGCTCAGAATACACTAGGCTTGATGAATACAGTTGTCACTAATCAAACGAGCCAAAGAATAATAGGGTTATCTTCTATGTATTCTTCCCCTCTAACTTCCCTGAACATAATAGAACATATTTCATTGAAAACAGTCTGCTCAAACATCTGGGCATTCCAGTCAAAATGCACCGAAGAGCCAACATTATCATCTCTAATAGAATTGTTTCCATTTGCTCTATGCGCTATATATCTCCATAACATTTCATTAACCACAAGCCTTTTAAATCTTTACAATGTATCTACTTATAAGTGACTTATATGAATGTAACATATGCTCCTCTATCTAGAATAATAGAAAGGATAAAATCTGAAAAGCCTCCAGTAACAAAAGTTTTAGAAATATGTAGAGAAGAGTATGGAATAAAAGACAGTACTCCTAACAACGGAGTTCAAAGAGAAGCCGAGCAAGTAGCTACAGTTATTTTATATAAGGGTTCTCCGTTAGGATTGTACAACTTATCATTGGGAAGAATATCAGCTTTATTGGGAAGAAAGTACCATTACGCAGGACATAGATATGCAGAAGGGATATATGGAATATCAAGAGTTTATCAAGCGTTTGATCTACCTGAAAGATTCGAAGAAAGACTAGAAAACTCAGATGATTTAGGTAAAATAAGCAATGAAATATGGAAAAAAATAAGACTTGGTATATTAGAATATTGTTTTCAACAAAAAAGAACTCCACAAGAAGTCTTAGAGCAAATATGTTTTGTATTTAATGAAACATATGGAGACTCTATAAAAGTTAAAGACTTATCATCAAAAGAAAGAAAAGGAAATATACCCACAGCAAGACTTCTAGGATACTATTTTCTAAGAGAAGGTCTAGAAATGGAATATCCTGAAATAGGAAAATTTCTTAATAAAGACCGTACAACTGTCGGTAATGGATATAGAAAAATAGAAAATATTTTTAATAAAATTCCTTCAGATACAGAAAACATATCAACACTAGAAAGAATTCCATCAGAAGCGTTTGAAAGCATACTTTCTACATCAGAAGATATGATATTCACTACAATAGAAAAACTGTTAAAAGATTTGACAGAAAAATATGCAGGAGCATCTACAGAAGATATAAAAATATTCTTAAAATATAGACCTCTTATAGGAGATGTATTACAAAGAAGGCTTCTTGAATAATATATACTACATATTCTAAATCTTCTATATGAAACGTCAACCAGCCCTAAAAAGAAGTTTAGGATTCTGGGCACTTATGTTATGTAGTATAGGAGCAATTTTAGGAGCAGGTATTTATGTTCTTATAGGAAAAGCTGCAGCCTTGGGAGGAAATGCAGTATGGATGTCTTTTGGTATTTCTGCATTATTAGCAGCATTTACAGGATTAAGCTATGCAGAATTAGTATCCATGTTTCCAAAATCAAGCGCAGAATATGGATATACAAAAAAAGCGTTTGGAGAAAAGATAGGATTCATAATAGGAATGTTGATAATTCTAGCAAGTGTAGTTTCAGCAGCAACAGTAGCTATAGGATTTGCAGGTTATTTCTCAAACATGTTTCCAGTAGCCATTATACCTGTAGCAATAGCATTAATAATAGTGCTTTCAGGAGTTCTTATCTATGGAATAAGAGAGTCAGCTTGGATGGCAATAATATTCACACTAATAGAAATAGTAGGCCTAATAATAGTTATTATAATAGGTATCCCTTATCTAGGATCAGTAAACTATCTAGACACGTCAGCTGGATTTAGTAGTATATTTGCCGCAGCTGCTCTTATATTTTTCGCATATCTAGGATTTGAAGAAATTGCAAGATTAGGAGAAGAGACAAAAAATCCAACAAAAACAATACCAAAAGCCCTGATATATTCTATCATAATTTCAGCAATTTTATACATACTAGTAGCTGTAACATCAGTAAGTGTAGTAGACTGGCAAACTCTAGGACATTCAACAGCACCATTAGCAGATGTAGTAGCCATAGCATTTGGATCTAACGCATTTCTATTGATATCAGTAATAGCCTTGTTCGCAACAGCAAATACAGTATTATTCATAATGCTAGCAGGATCTAGGATAATATATGGAATGTCAAAAGAAAAAGCATTTCCTAAAAAACTATCAGAAATCTTAAAAAACAGAAAAACTCCTATTTACGCAATTCTAATAACAATGATATTTACCATAGCATTTACATTAGTAGGAAATATAGAAACAATAGCAAGCTTAACAGATTATGCTATCTTCATAGTATTCATAGCTATAAACGCTGCTGCCATAGTTCTCAGATATAAGCTGCCAACAGCTAAAAGACCATTTAAAATGCCTGCAAACATAGGAAAATTTCCAGTAATAGCTCTATTAGGAATAATAACATCAATATTAATGCTACTACATCTAGACATCATGATAATAATATATGGAATAATAATAACATTGATAATCTTTGCTTTTTATGAAGTTTATGAACATCATAAAAAGTCGTCTAAGAGAAAGATTCATATAGGTTCACAATAGCTACCATTCCAACACTGATTCTCAGGACAATCACATCCATAAGATAATGCCATATTACAAGCTACAGGTTTTGTAGCTCTTTTTACATAACATTCGTCATGACATCCAGAATTAAAAAGTTTCCATTTCGCTCCTCCTGCTTCACACAAATCCTTTGTCTGTTCACTATAATTATGAATAGTTGAATTATTTGAGATATTACTAGATTGATTTTCTACTAAACTATTCTGTTGAATACATCCACTTACAATTATAACAGATAATAGAATCAACAGTACTACTATTCTTGAGTACATATAATTATTAGTAACTATTTAGCTCAATAGCGAAATCTTGATTTACTTGGGATTCTAATTGATTAGATGCATGAACATTGTAAAGATTGTCATGAGAATTGTATTCCGAGAGAAGAGTTTGAACGTGTTGTAAATGGTCTTCTTGCAAA
>JACRAC010000036.1 GCA_016213555.1 Candidatus Aenigmatarchaeota archaeon
TCAAAGAAACCGAACGAAACGTCAGCTTTATCAATTATTGCTACACTACCTAATGAGAATGTTACATTTTTCATGAAATCACCAATTCCATGATATGTAGCATTCTCTTATATTCATCTAAGTGGCGAAGTCAGGTATATAGATTGCCTTTAACAGAGCAAGAAAAAACACTACTTCTAAAAATGACTCCTACGTCAGTAAAAACTTTAAAGAAGCTTAGATCAATGGGAATAATCACAGTTATTCTTTCTACACATCCACATCCACCAAAAGAAGCTTACTCTATATTAAACGATAAAATAAAGCATTTTAATTTACATGCTCTTTTTGACGAAGTTCATGCAACTACAGTAAAGAAAAACTCTAAAGGACTTTTTATAAAAAGAATACTTAGAAAACGAAAGATACCAAAATCAAAAGCATTAATGATAGGTGATAGTTATCATTGGGATTACAAATCTGCAAAAAATATTGGAGTTGATGCTTTGTTAGTTGATAGCCATTATACAAAGAGAAATTATCCAGAAGCCAAAAAAGTTAGAAAAACTATCAAAAAACTTAGTGATATTATAAATTATTTAGACTCGTAGACAGGAGGACATCCATTTACCCAAGATCTAGGAATCAATCTACCTCCATCATAATAATAGTCTCTCAATAAACGTGAATATTCTGTATTGCCAGAAAGTTCCTCAACCTTATCTGTTCTAAAGAAAACAGGTTTTGGTAAAGTAGGGTCCCTAGATTCTGCCATATAAAATATTTATATTTTAACCTTTATAACCCTTCTTGTTCAATTGTCTTAATCAGCTTATGATTTTATAGAACTGACATAACTGATTAGATATATTATGATGTCAGTTCTATATGCAGAAGACATAATCATATTCTAAATATTTATGTCTTCTAGCATAATAAACTTACAAAGAGGTGACTAACAAAATGGGATTTCACGATCAGGCTTTTAAAAAACCTGAGTTCAAAAAAATATCAGATGTTATATGGGAAATACCTACTTCATTTAAGCAAGGTATGAAAGTTCCTGCAAGAGTTTATGCATCTCAGAAAGTCTTAGATCAAATGGATTTGCAAGTCTGGGACCAGATAACAAATGTTGCAACGCTTCCAGGCATAATAAACAATGCTTATTGCATGCCCGATGGTCATATGATTCTTGTACAATAAGAATCAGGCAATTCTGGGTATGGATTTCCAATAGGCGGAGTAGCAGCATTTGATGCAGAAACCGGTGTAATATCACCAGGAGGAATAGGATTTGATATTAACTGTGGTATGCGATTAGTTCTAACTAACCTGACTATAAAAGATGTGAAGCCTCATTTGCGCGAGCTAGTAGACCAACTTTTCAAAAAAGTTCCAGCTGGCGTTGGATCAACAGGTTTTGTGAAACTTTCAAAAGACGGTTTTAGAAAAGTCGTAGAAGATGGTGCAGAATGGTGTGTTGACAATGGATATGGTTGGAAAGAAGACTTAGAGGTTACTGAATTAAATGGAAGAGCAGATTGGGTTGACTCTTCTAAAGTATCCAGCAAAGCTATTGAGCGTGGTTATAATCAAATAGGAACTCTTGGTTCAGGCAACCATTATTTAGAAATCCAACATGTAAAAGCAGAAAATATTCATGATCATGCTTTAGCTAAAAAATGGGGAATATTCCCAGATCAAATAGTTATAATGTTCCACTGTGGCAGTAGAGGTTTTGGACATCAGATAGCAACAGACCATTTACAAGTATTTTTAAATGTCATGGAAAGAAAATACGGAATAAAAATTCTTGACAGAGAGTTGGCTTGTGCGCCTTTTAACTCACCAGAAGGCCAGGATTATTTCAAAGCAATGGCTGGAGGAGTAAACATGTCATTCGCAAATCGTCAAGTTATTCTGCACAGAATAAGAGAAGTTTTTTCTAGCATATTCAAGCAAGATGCTGAAAAGTTAGGAATGAAAATGGTTTTTGATGTAGCTCATAATCGCGCTAGTTTAGAAAAACACAAAGTTGATGGACAGACAAAAGAAGTTATAGTCCATAGAAAAGGAGCAACCGGAAGTTATCAAGCAGGAAGACCTGAAATACCACAAAAATATAGAAACGATGGATCTCCAGTAATAATAGGCGGATCTATGGAAACTGGATCATACTTATTGGTAGGAGGTCCAAAAGCAGAAGAAACTTTCTGCTCAACAGCACATGGATCTGGAAGAACAATGAGCAGAACAAAGGCAAAGCAACTATGGAAAGGAGAACAATTGCAAAAAGATATGGAGAAAAAAGGAATCTTAGTAAAATCAGTTTCATATCCAGGTTTAGCAGAGGAAGCAGGCGGAGCTTACAAAGACATAGACGATGTAATAGAAGCAACTCATCAAGCAGGAATATCTAAGAAGGTTACAAAACTTTTACCTATAGCTAATGTAAAAGGCTAATTAAGATAACATAGAAATAGGCTTTCTTCCAGTAAAGCCGTTTCCTATTTCATGCCAATAACTTATTCTATCTTCACCAACCCTCCAGCACAAAAATATTTCTTTACCCCTGTATTTTGAGAAAAAGTCTACAAGACCTGCATTAAGATCCTTTACAACAACACCCATTTCAAGTAGCGTCTCTAACTCCTTAAATAAAAGATAATTAAGCTCAAAGAACTTTTTATTCATAGTTATTTCTTTATGAATATCCTCATAATGGTCTTCGTATTTTACGTTTATCTGTTTCAAGACAGTCATTGCACCATTAATCTCAATTATTTTTGATAGAGATTGTCTAACTAAAGGAATTAAAGACTGAGCTTCTATAACACTATGGTACTTTTTTTCAATCCCCATATATATTAATTGAAACCCGTATATTAAATGCTTTATTAGAAGCTATTTGATTATACTGTGAGAAAAATGAAAATACCAATATCAATAATAACAGGCTACTTGGGTTCAGGAAAGACAACACTTCTTAGAAAAATAGCTGAACAATCAACCAAGAAAATAGCTATTCTTATGAATGAATTTGGAGAAATATCTATAGATAGCAAAGTAATAAAAGGAAAGAACATAGATATGAAAGAGATAGCTGGTGGTTGTGTTTGCTGCTCTTTAACAGGTGAATTTGAACTTGCTATTAAAGAGATACTAGAAACAGTGAAACCTGATATGATTGTTGTAGAAACTACAGGAGTTGCAGAGCCAGATGCCCTTGTCTTCGATATAGAAAAAGAACTTCCTTTAGTAAAGCTTGATAGTATTATTACTATAGTAGATGCAGACTCTATAGTAAAACATCCTAGCATAGGGCATACAGGTCGTGTGCAAATAGAAATAGCAGACATTTTGATAGTAAACAAAAAAGATCTTGTAACAAAAGAGCAGCTAATTCAGGTTAAAAAATTGATGAGAGCTCTCAACAAAAAAGCGTTAATAATAGCCTCTACAAATTGCAATATAGACACAAATATGCTTTTTGGTATGACATTTGAAAGATTCTTGAAAAAAAGAAAAACAAAACATAAATCATCTGTAGAAAGTTTTATCATAAAATCAGATAACATATTTGATAAAGAAAAATTTGAAATATTTACAAAAAACTTAAACAATAAAATATACAGAGCAAAAGGGTTTATAAAATTTTTTAATGGTACATATTTCTTCAATTATGTAGCAGGTCGTTGGCAATTAGAACCTATAGAAGAAAAAATAAGCACAGAACTGGTGTTTATAGGAAAGAAAATAGAAGAATTAGAAGAAGATGTAGCAAAAAAAATTGGAGACTGTGAGTTATAGTATTTCTATGAGTTATACGTCAACTACAACAGTAGCAATCCATTTATCATTATTTTTTTTAAGAGAAAAATAATGCCAAGTAATAGCTTTTACATCAACAAGAAGTTCATGTCTGCTCATATCTATTTTTTCTCCTAAAAGCACAGCTTCCAACTTACAATGATTCTCATTTATTTTAATAGAATATTTATTAAACAAAAGCAACTTAGCATCTTTATAAAATATAATCTCTTGAAGAAAGTCATGTAAAAGCTGCTCAAAAGTTTCTGCGTTTAACTTTATTTTTAGGCTTTCAGTATGTTTTATAGTATCTAAGTTCTCTATCTGAGTCTTTGTAACAGCTAATCCAGCTGATTCAAAAAGCTCTTCAAGGGTAGATCCAGTAGCTTCAAATGCAACATCAGCCAAAGTAAGACCTTCAATAAATTTGTACGACATAACTATATTTAGAAACTAGCTTTAAGAATTGTGTTGAGAAAGAGATTTTGCCAAATCGTTAAAACGATGGTCATATGCAATATGAAATAATACCCCAGTATCTGTCAATCCAGGACTAAACATATTATTACTAAATATAAACCTAAAGGTGACTGCTTCTTGTCCATAGGCATTTGTAAGAAGTCTATTTTTAAAATCTTCATTATTTTTTGCTACACGCCCTACTTCAATTCCTATTGGTCTACCTTTATATAAAAATATACCATCAAGTTCAGCAACAGCATCTAAATCATACTTTCTTCTATTATATCTTTTAAATTTATAAAAGATTATATTGCCAGTGTTATCAATAAAATAAATGTATACTGGTACTCCAAACTTTTTTATAGAAAATCCAAACAGATTATCTGGATGACCAAATTCCTTTATAGAAGCTGAACTTAATCCCAAGCTTATATAAGTTTCTTTTACTAAAGCCAATGGAGTTCTTGGTAATTTTTTAGGATAGTTTGTTCTAATAAAACCTTCTACAACATCTCTATTAAATTCGTATGATTTAAAATGTTCATTTAAAGGAAGAACTAATTCTGTATAAAGTTGTTCATCTAAATGTTGATGAATATTAAAATATGACATAATATATCACAATTTTACAAAATCCCTTTCCTCAAATATTTTAGGAACTTTCATATCCAAGAACTCATATACCTCATGAGGAACTCCTATATCACCTACCCATATTTCGCCAGCTTCTTTTTTTCCTATCAGAGTTGTCTTAGGAAGAGCTAAACACAAAGTATAGTTTGCTTTGATACATGGGTCTTTAGATTGTCCAGAAGAAATATCAAATCCACTTGGATTGTCTATTGATAATATACGCTTGCCAGAATTGTTTGCAAGCTCTATTAGAGTTTTATATATGCCTTTAGGATCTCCTTCTAAGTTATATCCTATAAGACCATCTATAATAAGACTGCTTGTCTTCATAAGTTGTTGAAACGTTATTTGCTCGGTTTGATATACAACATTTACATACATACTTTTCAAAATACCTACATGCCATTTAGTAAGCTCTTTTTGGTTATCAGGATGATCTGCTATTAGACAAGAAACTTTTGTATTCCAATTATGCAAAAACCTTGCAGCAACTAATGCATCTCCTCCATTATTTCCCTTTCCAACAAGAATAACGATCTCTTTTCCTTTTAGGCTTACTAGAACTTTTCTTGCAAGCATAGCTGTACTTCTGCCTGCATTTTCCATCAACATAGAAGATTCAACACCAAACCTGTTTATGGCTATATCATCTATCTGTTTCATCTGATCTACTGTAATGCTTGGTATATCCTTTTTTGAGAATATCATTTAGAATTAATTAAGAGTAATGAATTTAAGCTGTGCAATCAGCTTCCAAAGGCTTTAGTTCCTTCTTCTTTTCAACATTAGAAAAATTTTTATCAATTTTTATGTTGATAGACCTAAAACCTGTTTCATAAGATTTCAAAAATATATTTTCTATTTCCTTTATTCCTAGATTGCTAGGAACAACTATCTGCTTATTTACAATACCATCACAATATTTTTCAAAGATGCTCTGAACATTTATTTGATTTTCAATTGTTATATCCTTATTTGTAGAGAACAATCTTTTTAATGAAGACGGTATTCCAATATTTTTTACGCTATTATTTTCTATGACTTCTTTCTTAATAGATTCTAAATCAATATTATTTTCACGACATTTTAATTCAAATAGATTATTAAGAACTTCATTATTTGATACAGATATAGGTTCTATTCCATTAGTTGAATTCAAAATTGTACTCAATGTGCTTGAAGGGTATATAGACATCCTAGAAGAATTTCTTATTTTCATTCCAGTTTTCTTATGTTCACTATACTCATAATTATCATACACATCCCTCTCGTTAGCTAGCATTTGAGACTTGAATCTAGATTCCTCATTTATAAATCTAATTAGATCTTCAGATATTTTCAATGCTTCATCTGATTCATAAGGAACATTTATTTTAACCAATAGTTCTGAAAGGCCTATTATTCCTAGACTAATTTTTCTATTTCCTTTTGTCATCATTTCAATTTCCTGACTAGGATACCTACTCATTTCTATAATATTATCTAGAAAGTTAATACCTAATCTCACTACTTTTCTAAGTCTTTCCCAATCTACATTAGAATTTTTTATAAATTTTGAAAGATTTATAACACCTGCAGCAACTGATTCATAAGGCATCAGTGGTTGTAAAGATAATGCTTCAACATATCCTAAAGAATTGGTAGGATTTTCTCTATTTATTTTATCTATAAATAAAATATTTATCGAGGATGTTCTCCATATAGCTGTTGACAACAAATCAAATACATTTCTTGCATTTAATCTACCAACAATATCGTCTGTCAGAGGATTTATCAAAGAATACTCCTCATTATCCATAACTGCCTTAACAAATTTTTCTGTAACAGCAACATATAAATTGAAATTTTTATAGTTGCAATCATCAGAAATAAAATCCAGTATATCAGGATGGTCTATTCTTAGAACAAAATTATTTTTCTCAATAACAAACCTGTCAACATCATTTAATACAGCATCAAATAATTTCATAAAAGATAAGGGCCCTGATGCTTTATGGCCTGAAGTCACCTGACTGCCTCTAGGTCTTAGTCTTGAAAATGATATACCTACAAGCCCTCCAAACTGATTTATCATTATAGTTTGCTTAAGGCAATCAAATATAGATTCTACAGAATCTTCAACAGGAAGTACAAAAAACCCTATAAGTTGTTGGGAATCTTTACCTGCGTTTATAAGGGTAGGTGGATTTGGAGCAAATTCCTGATTAGAAAGCATCTCAAAAAATCTTTCCTCAAGTTCTATAACATCTTCTTCCTGTTTACCATAAAGATATTCAGCTTGTGCAATGTTTCTAGCTACTCTTCTAAACATTTGCATAGTTGTTTCTATTATTTTTCCTGTATGATCTCTGGACAAATAACCATTTTTTAATATGTCAACAGAATCCAATGTTAGGTCATACTCATCAAAAATATCCGACTTTACTTTAGCAGATCTTGTCTTTGATTTATCTATTCTTCTTACAATATAAGTTTTTGTCATTTTGTAAAGTTTCTCTTCCATAAGAATATTTTCTATAGAATCCTGTATTTCATCTATTTTTACAACTCTATCTTTTTTGTCTATAAGGATAACGACAGAATCTGTTAACTTTTCAAGAAAATCCATATTAACTTCATTCAAAGAAAGCATTAGTTGATATATATCTTCTTTTATCCTATTTCTATCAAATTCGACAATCTTTCCATCTCTTTTATAAACTTGTGTAACAGGCATAAGAACACAATAAGAATATAGGTCCCTTATGTTATATAATTTTTCTATTTGCTATATATTTAGATATTTAAGTTTTTCTCTATAACTAATATTTGATAATTATGTCTGTAACAGTATATTCAACAAACACCTGCCCATATTGTGATATGGCAAAAAAATGGTTAAAGGATCATGACGTCACCTTTGTAGAAAAAAACGTACAAGAAGATGACGATGCTGCAGAAGAGATGATTTCAAAGAGCGGTCAGACAGGAGTACCAGTATTAGATATAAATGGAGAAATTTTAGTAGGATACAATCCAAACAAAATGAAACAGCTTCTTAAGAAGTAACATAATTTACTATTTCTTTACATTTCTAATAAAATAAGGATACCGTCTATTGACAAACGTGTATCCAAGTATAGCTAGCATAACAGCAGCCATAATAACTCCAATCAATGTAAACAAATAATTACCTGATTTTACTGTTACATATACCCAAAAACCACAAAATACAGAAATAAACAATATTATGAAAGCAGATAGCCATCTAGGAACTTCAATAGAATAGCTTGTCATTAATCATCGTCTCCGCCATCATCATCAAAAGAAATATCATCATCCTCTTCAACATCAAAATCTAGCTCTTCTTCCTTTTCAACTTCTGAAGAACAGTCCTTACACATTTCTGTCTTAGGATCTGCCTTCTTTTTCAAACATTTCTTGCAAATCATTTTAAAACCTCTGTTATTATTATTGATTAATTTCTTGCATAGGTATATAGTAAAATTACTATAATGTTATGAATTTTACATATAGCTAGCAACAAACTATAATAATGATTTTTGTTGCACAGCTATAAAAGCTTTACGTAAGGTCAATTTTAAGAACATTCCTATCCTCATTCTAAAGATGCCAATGAATAAATGCGAACAGGCTGTATCGTTATTTCCTACTATTAGAGCAGCTATAGCCAGAAAACTTATAAACGAGAACGGAGTTTCACAGGCAAAAGTAGCAGAAGCTCTTGGAATAACTCAGGCAGCTGTATCACAATATATGAAAAGTGTCCGGGGAAAACAACTTTTACAAAACCCAGAAATAGATGAAAAAATCAGTGCTATATGTAGAGAATTCATAGAAAACAAAAAATATCCAGATCTATCAAAAGAATTCTGCAAATGCAAAGATAACTAACTTAAACATAAACAACCAACTTATTCTATTAATTGCCTCTGTAGTTTGGTTTCTTTAGAAACTGAACTTATGAGGAAAATGAAATTTGCCTCTGTAGCTCAGTTTGGATAGAGCACTTAAGATATAACTTTTGGTTAGTCTGTGTACCTCTCCTAAGGAAGGGGTCGCGCGTTCGAATCGCGTCGGAGGCGCTAAAGTCTTTTTTCATGGTAAATAAATACAGGTTTTGTTTACCACATTAATGGATTTTTTTAAAAATCCATTTTCTGGTCTTTCTTTTTTCTTATAGAATATTCATTACTTGTACTATATTCAGTAGGTTTGATAGAATAAGGAGTTTCAGAGTTTCCATAGCTACGATTCTTTTCTATCTTCGTATGATAATTATGTATAAAGTTTCTAGGCGTTCCGTATTGTATTCATAGATCACTGAAGAAATGTATCTTCCTGCAGATTTGATTGTCCTGAATCTTGGAAAACTTCTTTTGCAGCGCCAGA
>JACRAC010000007.1 GCA_016213555.1 Candidatus Aenigmatarchaeota archaeon
CTCTATATTTAAGTCTCCTAATACCATTCTTGATTAATCTATGTCCGCATTTTGGACAGCTCTTTGGAATCATTTTATTCACCAAATATATGTTTCCAAGAGCCTATTATTTACCCATCATACGACGTTTGAAGAGAACCACTAAAAAGGTAAAATTATTGTAGGAGCATAAAATAGTACAAGAATTCCTATCGCAAATCCTGTAAATAATCCTACTCCAGAATCAATAGGATCATGTCTTTTCAGAAAAACCCTTGTAACAGCAACTCCAGTAGCAAGTGCTACAAATAATATTGTAAGAAAAATATTTGCAAAAAAGCTGGCCATAATAACAGCCAAAAGAGCTCCTCTCATAGCATGCAAACTAGGAAAAGAGCTTGCATCTATTTTTTGAAGCCAGTTATTATACTTTTGTTTTTCAGGTCTTTTCTTGAAATAAACAACCCTGAAAAATACTGTAATTATATATGCAGCAACTAACCCAAATCCCAAATAACTCAAAATTTGATAATTCTTGAAAATAAGAAATACAAACATCACAACAAGATATAGAGGCATTCCACCAAATGATGTTATATCTCTAAAATGTTCTTCACGCATAATTATAATCACTCAACAAAAACCTTTAAAGAACTATTTCTTCTTACCTGCAACAAACAACATGTCTTCTTCTCTTACAGTTTTTCTGCCAGCATGATTGGAAATTCTTGCAGCTTGTTCAGACATGTCCATTGCAATTTCCTCTATACAGTCTCTCATTTCCTCTAAAGCTTCCCTTGATACTCTCTTTATTCCAGTTTTCTTTACAATTCTCTCAAATGGCGTCATTGGAAGCATACTCATAATATTACTTGCTTTTCTTATATAAATTACTGAAAATTATGCTATATTTAAATTCTGATTATATTAATTTAATTCATGCAATGTGTTATAGCAGGAAGTTATGGAAAATTCTATAAAAGAATTCTAGGTGAGGTAATACCTGTCTTTGAAAGAGCTGGAATACATGTGCCTTATCCTCCAAAGTCAGAGATTGTAAGCAGGCCAGGAGAATATCCTATTTTTAGAGAAGATGAAAGATTTAGTAGAGATGTCTATAAATCAGAAATATTACCCGTTACTAAACAAGATATTATAAATATGTTTAAACAATCAGGAAACCCAGTTGAACAGATTGAAAAAGAGCTAGGATTAGAACAGGTATTTTTAGAAGCAGCAGAAAATTCCAATTTCATATATCTATTCAACCCAGAAGGTTACGTAGGAGAACATACTAGTTTTGAATTAGGAAGACTGAGCACATCAGAAATACCTATACACGCATTCAGTGAAATAAGATATGGTGCTACTAACCATATACACGCGTTAACAATAAACGGATTGATAACAAGAAATGGAGGTCCTAAAACTCCAGAACAACTTGTAGAATATTTAATCGAGGAGGGTAAATTAAAAATTCCTGCCTAATATACCTAATTTCTCAAAAAAATATTTCCATACTGGTTCTAAATTAAGATTATAAATTTCTTCCCTAGTATACCATCCATAACTCTTAGCCTCTCCTGGATCTATTAAAACATCTCCAGTTGCATCACATTCATAGACTTTCCAATCATGAACGTTAATTCCTTTACTACAAGTATTCCACGGAACAACTTCTGTATATACAAGTTTCTTTCTAACTACAACAAGTTTAGTTTCTTCAATAACTTCTCTATCAACAGCTTCTTCATCAGTCTCATCAGGGTTTCTATGACCTGCAACACACGCGTACCCAAAAGGAAATTTAACTCTATCAATTAGCAAATATCTATCGCTTCTTATGATGATTGCGCCTACAGAATAATGTTTGCTCATTAGAAAACATATTACATTAAACTTTAATTGTAAATATAGCATGTGGAATAACGTTCTAGATTATTATAATGCCACTGCTATATGCATTCTACTATATTTTTAGAAAAGATAAAAATAATAAGTGGGAAAAACTACCCCCTTTATATATGTATATCACTAATAATTGTTAGTAGATTAATAGAAATAGTGAGACATATGCAAAACGCTAACAATTCGATGTTAAGACACGTGCTTGTTAGCCCAACATATCTTGCGACAGATAAATGTTTTATCTGTTAAGAGACGTTTGTTTTCTGACCATATGTCCTTTTTTGTTCCAACATAATATGGTCGCAAAGCTACGTTCTCTATAACAAAAAGGTGACCATAAAAAATGCAATCATATAATGAAGACAGAAAAAGTCAAGATAGAATGGCTGAGCAAATAGCTCAAGGTTCTACTACATTATCTCAAAGAAGAAGCGATTATTTGATAATAGAAAAAGGAGTTTTGAAAGAAGTTTATGATCAAAACGGAGATCCTGTAGACTTTACAACATTTATGATTTCAGATAGTAGTATACCTTATAGACGACAACTTGCAGATGAAGCTCTTAGAAAAGGAGAAGTTTACGAAGAAGGTAATGGAAGAGGAGAATTCAAATTCTATGTAGGAAGGGTTTCTGCAGTTTTACCAAGAATTGAAAATCCAACAGGAATGTCAAGACCTGGAATAAATAATACATGGCTTGATAGACAGATGAATGAAAATATGGATATATTTCCTACTTACGAAGACTTGAAAAAACATAGAGAAGATGTATTATACAGATTGGCTGGTATAACAAAAAGAGAACCTGAATATCAAGAACCTCTTAGAATGAAGGATAAGAAAAAGACTATTACACATCCAAAAGATAATTTACAAAACATGGAAACTAGTGATATAGTAGATTACATGTCAAGAGTTTTCCCAGATTTATGGAAAGATTAAATAAAGTGATGTAAATGAGTGAGGAAGAATTAAAAGAAATGAGAGAAGAGAGAGTTAGATTTATTTACGAGATATTATCTAAAAAATAACTAGTTCTAAGCTTTAAATATTGTCATTTAGTAAAGTATTTAAGTTAAAGAGTAAAATAGGAAGTTTTAAATACTTTTCTGAATAACTCTCTATACTTAACTGTTTTATTATTTTTGTTACTAATAGATAAAATTTACAGATATTGTAAGGGGTAAAATAATGGCAGAAGCTTTCAAATGTCCTGAATGTGGTTCAAAGCATTTTTATCATGATCCTGAAAGAGCTGAAAAAATTTGCTCTAAGTGTGGTATGGTTCTAGAAGAAAATATAGTTGATGTAGGACAAGACTGGAGAGCTTTTGATCATGATCAAAGAGTTAAAAGAGCTAGAACAGGTGCGCCTTTGACACACAAAAGACATGATAAAGGTCTTACAACTGAAATAGGAAAAGGTGCTACAGAACTTTTCAAAGTTCCTGTAAAGAAAAGATCACAATTCTTTAGAATTAGAAAATGGCAAAAACGTCTTTTGACAAGTAAAGATAGAAATATGTCTTTTGCTTTAAGCGAATTGCAAAGATTAGTTTCATTCTTAGGATTACCAAAGACTTTACACGAAGAAGTTGCAAAACTTTATGAAAAAGCGTTGCAAAAAGGTCTTGTTCGTGGAAGATCTATAGAATCAATAATAGCAGCTTTAGTATATTCTTTAGCTAGAGAATACGAATCACCAAGAACTTTAACAGAAATTTCCCAAGCATCTGGTATAGGAAAAAGAGAGTTAGGTAGAACATATAGATATATTTCAAGAAAATTAGATATTAGAATACTTCCAGCAAAGGCAGAAACATATATTCCAAGATTCTCATCAATGCTTAAGCTGTCTGACAAAGTTCAGATGAGAGCTATTAAGATTTTAAGAAAAGCTAAAGAGCGTGATGTTATTTCTGGAAAAGGTCCTACAGGATGTGCAGCTGCTGCAATATACATAGCATCTGTTTTAGAAGGAGAAAGGAAGACACAACGTGATGTAGCAGATATTGTAGGAGTTACAGAAGTTACTATTAGAAACCGTTACAAAGAAATCGCAGAAGCTCTTAACATTGAAGAAGAAGTTGAGAGAAAGGCTAAAGAAGAGGAAGACAAATAAAATAAAGGCGTTTCTATGCCAGAAGAACTTTCTATATTGAACTACTTTACTCAAGATCTTTATTATTCTAAAATCTTAACATCATCAACAATTCCATCTCCGTTTTGATCAAGCCCTTCTACAACCCTTGTATTCTTTTTGGAAATTTCATCAAACTTATTTATCAATGATAGTATGGCAGCTTTTGTTCCACTATGTCTCTTTCCAGCTATAAGCAAAATACTCTTTGTTTTATCAAAAGGATTTTGAATTTTTACAATTATACCACAATCGTCTGATCTATAAGTTTTCTTTGTAAATAAAGAGTATATGTTTTTCTTCGAATCAAATCTTATTGGCATCTTATCATTTATAATTTTAGTTATTCTGTTTATAACAGGTCCACCTATAACTATAAGATTGTTTTTCAAATCATTCTCTCTTACATCTGTGTCTAAATTTACAGCACTTGAACTATAAGAAAGAAATTTTCCTAAAAACAATCCAAGA
The DNA here is from genome assembly GCA_016213555.1 of Candidatus Aenigmatarchaeota archaeon. Classification (GTDB taxonomy): domain Archaea; phylum Aenigmatarchaeota; class Aenigmatarchaeia; order GW2011-AR5; family JACRAC01; genus JACRAC01. The sequence goes on from JACRAC010000007.1 coordinate 4,499, forward strand.
TCTATTGCATAATAAGCGTCTCTTGATCTTGCTCTTTCAGGACCATGAGGATCTGGTGATCCAACAATTATTTTAGCATTAAAATTTCCATTTTCTATAAAAGGTCTTAGAAATTCATTATCTGATGCTGGAACTTTATGACTCTTTTGTAACTCAGAGAACTTTACAAAGAACGAAGGACTTGTTAGCTCATATATGTTAGCTAGATATGCACCGTGCTCTTCTTTTCTAAGTATTCTTATAATACCTAGCTTCTGAAGCCTTTTGATATGATAATAAACGGTTTGCTCATTTATCCTCAATTGTTTTGCAATATTCTTAGGATACGTATGTTTTTTGGAAATCAAAAACAGTATTTTTTCTTCCAGAGGACTGAAAAAGTCTATTTCTTTTGACTTTAAAATATAACTTCCATCATTTCTCTCATCTGTAAGATGCATTAAATCACTATTATGAAAATTTCTATAATACTATTACAATATTTTTAATAATAGTATTTAAACGTTAATGAGAAACTAATCTCCTATGAAGACAATAATACTAGCAGCAGGCAACGGTACTAGACTGAAACCGTTTACAGAAACAATGTCAAAACCTATGATCCCTATAGCTAACAAGCCCTTATTAGAATGGATAATAGAAGCAGTAGAGGTTTGCTCAGAAGAGATATTTATTGTAGTAAGAAAAGAACAATTAGACATAATAGATTATTTTAAGAATTTTCAAAAAATAACTTTTGTGTATCAGTCTGAGCCATTGGGTACAGCAGATGCAATAGGATGTTGTGAATCTTATTTGAAGGATTACGAAGGTCCTATACTAAAACTTGGTGGAGATGATCTAATTTCTTTAGAAGACATAAATAGAATTAGCAGATTATCAGGGTACTATGTAGGAGGTTTCATCTCAGACTATCCTGAAAGATTTGGAGTAATAGAAACAGAAGATGGCTTTGTAGTAAATATAGAAGAAAAACCGAAAAATCCAAAAAGCAATCTAGTATCGTGCGGTTTGTATATGTTTGACAGAAAAATATTTGAGTATATTAAAAAAGTTAAACTATCAGAGAGAGGAGAATTTGAATTAAACGATGCTATAGAAATGCTTTCAAAAAAAGAAAAGTTTAAAGTATTTGAAGTTAAAAAATGGACAACAATAACACATCCATGGGAATTACTAGAAGCAAATAAATTAATATTAGACCAGATAGGAACCCAAATAGGTAAAAATGTGGAGATAAGACCTGGAACATATATAGAATATCCAGTTGCAATAGGAGATGGTTCTGTATTAGGTCCCAACTGTTTTATTCGAAGGTATTCAACAATTGGTAAAAATTGTAAGATAGGTAATGCAGTTGAAATAAAAAATTCTATAATAATGGATCATAGTTATGTTTCTCACTTAAGTTATATAGGAGATTCAATAATAGGAAAAGATTGTAATATAGGAGCAGGGGCTATCTTTGCTAACCTTCGTCTTGATAACGGTAACATATTTGTAAATATAAATGATAATAAATTAGACACAGAGTGTAGAAAATTAGGTGCATTCATAGGAGATAATGTAAAAATAGCAGTAAGTGTGACCATAATGCCTGGTAAAAAAATATGGCCTAATATAAAAATACCTCCTTGTTCTATGATAACAAAAGACATAAAAGAACAGCCTGATTTGAAAAATTATGAATCTACAAGAAAAAGGTTATGAGTATGTGTGGTATAGTAGGTATTGCGAGCAGAAATAAAGTATCTTCTAGAGAAGTTATAGAAATGCTAAAAAGGTTGGAATATAGAGGGTATGATTCCTTCGGGTACGCTAATATTGAAGGTACATGTGAGAAATTTATAGGCCGTATAGATGGAAAGAAAATAACTGATATAGGATCTAAGGTATCAATATGCCACACACGTTGGAGTACTCATGGAGGTGTTACAAAGGCAAATTCACATCCTCATAACGATTGTTCTGGAAACATATTTGTAATACATAATGGAATAATAGAAAATTATTTACAAATAAAAGAGGATATGATAAAAAAAGGTCATCGATTCAAAAGCCAAACAGATACAGAAATAATAGCTCATTATTTTGAAGAATATATAAAATCTTTGCCTATAGAGAAAGTTGTAGAGACTTTTTTCAAAGAAGCAAAAGGAGAATTTGCTATATTATTAATAATAAAAGATGACAATAAAATATACGCATTTAAGAGAGGGTCTCCTTTAGTTTTAGGTGTAGGAAAAGGAAAAAATATACTGGCAAGTGACATATATGCATTCAGCAATATAACAGATGATGTAATATTTTTCAATGAAGATGAATTTGCTATAGTAGAAGATTCAAATTATACTTTCTATAAAATAGATCCTAAATTAAAACCTGTAAAAAAAGATGTTGTAAAGATACAATGGGCTCAAAAAGAAGAAACTAAAGAAGAATATGATCATTACATGATAAAAGAGATAAAAGAGCAACCAGAAGCAGTAAAACGTCTGTTAACATCATTACAATATGAGCAGAAAAATAATTTAGATTCTCTTAAAAAAATGATAAAGACCTCAAAAAGAGTTGTGTTCATTGCAGCAGGTTCAAGTTATCATGCATCTCTTCTAGGAGTTTCTTTCCTTAACAAAGTAGGAATAGAAACTCATACAAGCATAGCATCTGAATTCAAGACATTCAATCTTATAGATGATAATACCTTGGTGATAGCAATAAGCCAATCAGGAGAGACAATGGATGTTATAGAAGCTTTACGTGGAATAAAACAAAAGGGAGTAAAAATAGCTTCTTTGGTCAATGTTCCATATTCTACAATACAAAGAATGTCAAATGTCTCAATAAATATACAGGCAGGTCAAGAACGATGTGTAGCTGCAACAAAGACATTTACAAACCAAGTTTTAACACTAGCGTACTTAGCACATTTATTTGGATATGAATTTAATGTAAATAACATACCTGAAAAAATAGAAAGTATATTTGATCAGGAAGATCATATAAAGAAACTTGCAAAGAAGCTAAAGTACAAAAAAGATATCTACATAATAGGCAGAGGGTATGTATATCCTATTGCTAGAGAAATAGCCCTTAAACTAAAAGAAATAGCATATATTCATGCAGAGGGTATGATGGGTGGAGAACTTAAACACGGTACTCTAGCTCTAATAGAAGATGGTGTTCCTGTAATAAGTCTAATTCCAAAAGAAGATAGAAGTATAATATCAAATACAAAAGAAGTTGAAGCTAGAGGAGGTTATATTATACCTATAACAAACAATCCAGAAATTAACTATCCAGACAAATTTATAGTGAAAACAGACTATGAACTACACTTTTGCATTATGTCAAGTATAGTTGGTCAGCTTTTAACATACTATACAGCCAAAGAGAAAAATCTTCCAATAGATATGCCAAGAAATCTAGCAAAATCAGTAACAGTAAAATAATTTAATTCTTCCTGACTTTACCTCTTTGTTTAAAGAATAATTTTTCAATATCCTTTACATTATTAATATCATTAGGTCCTTTATCCTTCTCATCTCTTATCCTTAATAACTTTGGAAATCTTAGAGCATATCCACTAGGATATGTAGGACTTTTTTGTATCTCCTCATAACCAACCTCTATAACAAGCTTAGGCTTTATTTTTATTTCATTTCCTTGTTCAAGAACTATAAAGGATTTTAATTTTTTTGTAAGTTCTTCCATTTGATCTTCTGTTAATCCTGAAGCCATTCTTCCTGTTTCTACATATTCATCTCCAGATTTAGCAGCCAATAACAAAGATCCTATCCACTTAGCCCTCTTACCTTCTCCCCATGTTCCACCAACAACCACTAAATCTAAAGGTTCTAAAATCTCCTTTACCTTTAACCAATATCCAACTCTTCTTCCACTCTGATACTTAGCTTCTGAATTTTTTACAATAACTCCCTCTTCTCCAAAAGCCAACGCTGCTCTATAGAATTTTTCAGCTTCTTTATAATCCTTTGTTTCTAAACTATCTGCGAGAATAAATTTACCTTTTTTAACGTCTATTATTTTAATTAATTTTTCCCATCGCTCTCTAAAAGGCTTGTCTATCCAACTATCTCCGTTTACAAAAAGTAGATCAAAAAAGTTTGCCTGAACAGGTATTTCTTTTGATATTCTATCAATATCATATTTTCTCTGAACTCTCCTAGAAAGAAATTGAAAAGGTCTTGGTCTACCATTTTCGTCTATAGCTATAACTTCAGCTTCTATTATACAGCTTTTTGCTTTGATACACTCATTTGCCCATTTGACAATTTCAGGAAACTGATTTGTTATATCATCTAACCTACGAGAAAACAGTTTTACTTTTGTACCATCTCTATGCAATTGTAATCTTAGACCATCATACTTTGTCTGGATAAATGGTTTTTCAAAAGTTTCTAGAGCCTCTCTTAAATCTCCAGCTCTGTCAGCAAGCATAACTCTAACAGGTGTAAATACTTCTAAATCTGATTTTAATTTTCCTTCTCTAGCCATTTCAGCTACCTTTCCAAAGTTTCCAGAAACATTCCACGAACTTTCGACTTCTTTAGGATCTTTATCAAATCCTTTTGCTATAGCATCTCTAACAATTCCAAAAGAAACTCCTATCCTCATATCTCCTGTAACAGTCCTAACTATGTATCTAGCTTCTTCTGGAGATGAATGCGAAAGTAATTCAACTATAAGATCTACTTTTCTCTCCTGAGATCCTTTTCCAATAACTTCAGTGAGCTTATGTATATTATCAAAAACATGATCTAATGTTAGCTCTTTTTTCATAAAAGATTTTTGTTTCTTGTTTCTAGAAAAATGCTCTGCACTAAGTCCTAAATCCCCAGTTTCCTTAAATTTTTTTGCAAAGTCTCCTTCTGAAACACCATAAGACTTAATAACTATTCTTTTTAACATCTCCCTGGCAACTCCTAAATCCTGTTCTCCTGTAACAACAGTACCCATTGATAGAAGGACCGCCTTATATAAATCTTTTCCACATTTTTTGTAAAAATCTGCCAAAATATCTCTCTTCTCTAGTTTTTTAGTAGTTGCTTCCAATTTTTCGTATATTTCAACTAACTCCAAATATTTCATAATTATCTTTATCCAAACTATCTTAAAATAGGTTTAAAAGTGTTTTGTACAAAGAATTTTTATGACATTGATAAGTGAAGATATACATGTTACAGAAGATATGAGAAAATCTCTAAAACTTCCAGAAGGTTATTCTTATTTCATAACACCTAGTGAAGATCCTAAAAAAAGATTTTATCATGTTTCTCTATCATCAGATAGAACTGCTTATGACGGAATAGAAATGGCTAAGAAAATAGCTAGATCAGAACCTGCTGTAAATGAAATAATTCTTCCTCATGTTGGAGGACCAGCAACATTTTGTTATACTTTAGGAAATATAGGAAAAAAGTATTTAGGCAGAAAGTTAGATAGCTATCCAATATCAACAGACGCATATGGAGATGAAAAAAGCCCTGGAATTGTTGTAGTTAGTGATCTGACAGAAATAGCAGAAATTTTAAGAGGAAAAAGACCTGGATATAAAGACAGAAAACAAGAAGTAAGAAATAATATTGCTATAGGAGATGATATTTTTGACAGAGGGTTGACTGATGAAGCTATTAGAAATAAGCTTAGCCCTCTTCTAACTGATATAGAAAATTTAACAATAAAATCATTTTGCATCTATCAAAAAGATGGAGCAAGTTTAGTTGGAAGAGGACCAGATCTAGTCACTACAGTTTTTCCTAATAAAATCGTGTTTGATGGAGAAATTTACACTTGTTGGGTTGATTTTCCTTGGGACAATCCAAAATATGAAGAGTTTCTTGAAAAAAGGGTTTAAATATTTAATAAGTTAGAAGAGTTTAATCAGGTTTGAAATATGGCAGTAAAGAAAACGTGGTATGAGATAGTAGCTCCAAAGATGTTTGGAGAAGTTCCTATAGGAGAGACTCTGGTATTTGAGCCAAAGAATCTTATTGGAAGAAATATTAAAGTAAATTTAACAGATCTTGGAAAAGAGTATTCAAAATTCTTCATGAAAATGGTTTTCAAAGTAGATAATGTTGAAAAAAACAGAGCTTCTACAAGATTCGTAGGACATGATGTTACATCTGAGAGAATATACAGAATGGTGCAACGTCGCGCAAGAAGGGTAGATTGTATAGCAGATTTCACTACAGCAGATAAACAAAAAATTCGTTTAAAAATAATAGCAATTCTGACAAGAAGAGTAGGAACATCTATCAAAGATGTAGTAAGAGCAAAAATCAAAGAAGTTACAGAAAAATATGTATCTAACATAGAGTTAGAACCACTAGTAAAATCAATAATAGCAGACCACTTACAAAGAACTATAAAAGAAGAATGCAAAAAAATATATCCAATAGGTCAAGTAGAGCTAAGAAAATCTGAATTATTATAAATTAAACTGAATAAGAAGAAGTTACTTCTATAATAGCCCTTCTGCTTTTTACAGTTCTAGCGTTTTGTAAATTCATAGCAGCATCTGTAAGAAGATTCAAAAGTCTACCATGATATTCAGGATATAATCTACCTATATCTGATAAAGAATACTCATTACCTTCGTGATAAAAACTTGCTGTAGCATGTTGTTCTGATAACGGAACCCTGAAATTTATAACATATTCAACAGAAATTTCAGGAAATTCTAAAACTCCCTTATATTTTTTGCCTTTTATAATCTGTGATGAAGAAATTTTTATCGTTTGTCTACCATTTGCTCCAGTCAATAAAATCCCCAAATTCTATAAATGCAGAAAAGTTAATAAACACGTTATTCCCAACTAAACAGCTTCTCTTATCCTTTCAATAATAGTAAAAGATGGTCTATAAACAGAACATTCCAAATACTTCTTTCTTCTGGTTTCTTTAGATTTTTTATACTGTCCAAAATCTTGTGGATTCCATATTCTAAAATAAGTATTTCCTTTGCTTCCAAGTGTGATCAAAAAAACTTCTTTAGAATCTTCTAATCCAATATAGCGAATATCATCTCTTGATAACTGTATTCTTGCCTGAGGATCTACACTGACATCATGTCTAAGAGATGACCAAAAATCACTTTTTCTTTGTCTTTCAGGAATTATTTCTGAAGGATAAACTGTAATGCAATTATAAGGTCTTTTTTCTGTTTGAGGTGTTTGTTCAACTACATAAGATCCAGAAACATTTGAAAATAATCTCAATCTTCTTTTATCATCAATACTTCTTTCATACTTAGTCATATTAATCACATAATACTTAGAAAATAATCATCTTCGTCTGTAATAATACCAGATTTCTTAGCATCTTTATCATTCAGATATTTACCCAGATTATCAACTCCAATACCTGCTGCATTCAACCCTCCACCTGTAGCAATAGCAGGAACTAATAAAAGGCTTTCATAATTAGGAACACTTGATATACCAGCAGCACCTGATGCTAAAAGTGCAGCACCTGTAACTTGTATTGCAATTCCAAGCAATCTTATCTTTGTACCAGTTGTATTAAGATCTTCTGTAGAATAAATTCTATATCCTTCTAAAAAATTTCCAAAAGTCCATAAAGTAGAGCCAATAGCTATAGGACCTGCAGGATCATAATGTCCATTAGCTACATTATTTGCAATCATACCAACAGCATAGATGCCTCCAGCAATTTTTGGAGCCCAATGAATATTACCTGCTAAACCATCTAGAAGCTCTCTTCAAAGAAATCACCTAATTTCTCTTTTGTGAATATCTTTGCTTAGATCTTTTTCCTTTGTTTCTTTTATAACAATAGTTCTATCATGTCTATGTTTGCACGCTTCGCATAAACAATGATCATGATGTGTATATACATGTTCTTCTCTCACAGTATTTGCTCCTGCAGATATCCAGCAATATCCTGCTATCAAGAATAATGAAAATGATATCAATATAGCTAGCCAATAGCTCCACCAAGTAGTTCCTTCAACTATTTCAATGTTTCCAGCTATCATAGCTGCTAAGAACATAAATATTGCTCCAAGTATCCACAATCCATGTACATACCACGTTAATCCGTTTGCCATATGTATAACCACTATAGAGTAACATATACCATAATGTATTTAAAGCTTATTTTTAAGAAAAAGTTTACTTCTTTTTAGGCTTTCCTTTATATTCCTTTCCTTCTATTAGTGGAGCTAGATCTCTGACAAATCTTCTTACATATTCTCTTGTAACTTCCAAATCCCTTTGTGGTATCTCATCAGCTTTCTTATCATCAAGCATCTTTCTCATTGTAACAACTTTTCTGAAAGTTTCTCCATGATAATTATCAACATGACCTTGATCTATCAAAGAATCTTTGATGGCTTTTGGAAGATCTTTTGGATCAGGAGGAAGTCTATCCATTTTTCTAAGAGCTTCCACAGCAGCCTTTATCATGACTTCATAATTCTTTTCAATCATAGTATATTTTCTTCTTTTTTGTAATGTAGCTAATAACTGCTCCATTCTTTCAACAAATCGTTTAGCCTTATTTATAAAATCATCTAATTTCTGTCCATTAAGATCTTTGATGTCTTTATGTTCAACTCCTTTTCTAAACTCAACAACCTCTCTTAAATCACTCAAATATACTTCTTCCAAAAGCTGTGTGTCTACTAGTTGCTCTTTAACAACATCTGCACAATGTTTTGGTGCTGGAGGTGGCTCACCTAAATACATCAAAACAGCTTGTGAAGAATTTAACATAGCATAATAAAGATCTTCTGCAACCATATACAATTTAGCAGTCTCAACTCTAGTTATCTTTTGTGGAGAAGCTTCCATAAACTTCTCAACAGCTTCCAGGGTAGTAGGTATTTTTCCTAATTCTAAAAGCTTCCTTATAGGTACAAAAAATCCAGTATCATACATAGCCCATCCATCTCTTACAATAGTATAAAGCAACGGATGTCCTATTCTAGCCATATCCCAAAACTCGCTTAAAGTCCACGCAGGCTGTACAACAATATCATCATGTATTTTCTTTCCAATCTGTCTAAGCATTTCATCATATTGATCCTTTTGTTCTGGTGTAAATCTAGCCATCACATCATCTATAATAACTAGCATGTCTATATCAGATTTTTCAGAAAAATCTCCTCTTACTAAAGAACCGAACAATACAACAGCCTTTACAAGTTTAGAATCTTTTTTCAAAACTTCTTCCTTAAACTGTTCAGCTGCCTTAAGTTTAGCCTTTCTCATTTGCTCTCTTTTATCATCTTTTTGACCTGCCTGAGTAGGTTGACCAACAGAAGCTGGTTGTACAGATTCTTCCTTAGAAGTCTTTTTTACAGGTTTTAAAACCTTTGGTTTAGATTTAGCTTTTTTTACCATAAAATATTCAACTTTCTAATTAGTAAACTATTGGATGTAGTATACTTAAATCTTTCTTAACCTTTGAGTAAAACTTAGATAGTATCTCCGAAAGTATAGTGGAGTAAGGGGCATATACCCCATAATCCACATTGGGTTTATGAACATAAAACCCAATAAGCTAGTAGATTTCATAGATAAAACGTTTTCTATCAAGCAGAACGCGGTTTATGGTGCAAG